>CACDNT010000044.1 GCA_902554195.1 uncultured Pelagibacteraceae bacterium | reverse complement strand
TATGAGCCAAATTATGAGGAAAATATTGAGAGACAAACTGCAATTTCATTCGAAGTTAAAGAGGGAGATTTTATTCAAGTAATAAGTCCAGCCGGTAGACAATGTTCTGACTTTGTGGCGTTCGATACAAAAAAACTTGATAAAAAAGTTGAAAAAGGTCTTGATTGGCAAACAACGAGGACTTTTATGGGAAATACTTTTCCAGGTCCTGGTTTATTTTCAAAATTTTATGACACCGATCATGAACCATTAGTTGAAGTCATAAGAGATACTGTTGGAAAACATGACACATTTAATCTTGCTTGTACTTCAAAATATTATGAAGACGCTGGCTATTTTGGTCATCCTAATTGCTCTGAAAACTTAAATAATGCAATGGCAAAATATGGTGTTCAAAAACAAAAAGGATGGCAGGCTATCAATTTATTTTTTAATACTTCAGCAACAGGTTTAAATTCGGTAATTTCAGATGAGTCATATGCAAGGCCTGGGGATTATGTAATGTTCAGAGCTTTAAAAGATTTAACAATTGGTACAACAGCTTGTCCTAGTGATATCGATGCATGTAATTCATGGAATCCAACAGATATTTTTGTTAGAACCTATGACAAAAAAAAAGAATTTTCAAAATCTTTTGCATTTAGAATGAAAACAGACTCTGAAAAAAAACTTACTAGAAACTCTGGCTTTCACGAAAAAACCTCTAAGCTTACTAGAAATTTTATTGATGCTAGAGGTTTTTGGCTACCTAATGATTATACCAAGCATGGAGTTGTTGAGGAGTACAATGCTTGTAGAGAAAAAGCAGTATTAATTGATTTATCTGCTTTAAGAAAATTTGAAATTATAGGTCCTGATGCTGAAGAATTGATGAATTATACATTAACTAGAAATATTAAAAAGCTTGCAGTTGGCCAGGTTGTTTACTCTGCGATGTGTTATGAAAACGGAATGATGTTTGATGATGGTACATTGTTGAGATTAAGTGAGACAGGTTTTAGATGGATTTGTGGAGACGAATATGGTGGTGAATGGCTTAAAGAAATAGCAAAAAAGAAAAACTTTAAGGTCAATGTAAAAAATTCAACAGATCAAATTAGTAATGTATCAATACAAGGTCCAAAAAGTAGAGAGATATTAAAAAAAATGATTTTTACTCCACCAACGCAACCATCTATAGATGAACTGGAATGGTTCAGATTTACTATTTGTAGAATTGAAAACCTTCAAGGTATTCCATTGATTGTTTCAAGAACAGGATATACTGGCGAACTTGGTTATGAAGTATGGTGTCATCCGAGTAATGCCTCTGAAGTTTGGGATAAGCTTATGGAAGCTGGAAAAAATGAAGGCTTAATTCCTGCTGGATTTGCAGCTTTAGATAAGCTTAGAATTGAAGCTGGTTTAATTTTATTTGGTAATGAATTTGATGGTCAACAAGATCCTTTTGAGGCTGGAATAGGCTTTGCTGTTCCATTAAAAACTAAAGAAGAAGATTTTATTGGTAAAGAGGTTTTGAAAGAAAGAAAAGCAAATCCTCAAAAAAAACTTGTGGGTCTAGAACTTATTGGAAAAGAGGCAGCTGGACATGGTGATTGCGTGCACGTTGGAAGATCTCAAGTAGGTGTGATAACTAGTGGTTGTTTATCCACGACTTTAAATAAAAATATAGCTTTATGTAGAATCGATACTCAATATTCAAGTGAAGGGACTGAAGTTGAAGTTGGTAAAATTGATGGTCATCAAAAAAGAATTGCTGCAAAAGTAGTTGGATTCCCGCATTTCGATCCAAAGAAAACAAGAGTCAGATCTTAATGCCAAAATCAGCAAAGGATTTATTGGAATTTTGGGAAGATCAGATGAAACTTTCTCACACTTCTAGTAATTACTTTTTTAGAAAATCGCCTTCACATTATCATATGATGCTTTTAGTGATGCATGCGTATAAATATAAAGAAAATCTCACTGTTGAAGAACTTAAGACTAAACTATTTAAAACTTCACGTCCAAAGTCAGCTTTGATGATAAATGAGGCTTGTGA
>CACDNT010000043.1 GCA_902554195.1 uncultured Pelagibacteraceae bacterium | reverse complement strand
AAAAAGTGAAATTTGGATAAAAATCAAAATTTTGTAATTTATAATTTTTATTTTTTGTTACTTCATTAAGTGCATCCATGCATCCTGCTGTAGCATGATTTAGTCCGTCTATTGCTATAATGGAACCTTTTTTCATTCTAGGCATGAAATGTTTAAGAGCAACCAAAGTTGGTTTATAAAGATTCATCCCTAAATGTAAAATTCTTACAGTTTGTTGTTTATTCCCAGCGCAATATTTTGGAACTGTTTTGCTTATATCACCTTTGATTAGTTCAATTTTTTTGATATGAGAAAGTGGTCTATCTAAATCAAAAATTTCTATTGCTTTTTGTAAGTCATGATAGTTGTTAGCATTATATTCTCCCTCTCTTCTAATAATATTTTTTGAGGATTTATCTTTAGCAGTTACCCCCTTAGATCCCTCAAAAGTGTCAAAACCTAAAATTTTGCATTGATAATTAAAAGGTTCTTTTGATACAGCTATATTGGCCCATCCAAATAATCCTGATCCAAAATACACACCACCTTCTATAATATCTCCCGTCACTCCCTTTGTAATATTGAAAATTTCATATTGGGCTAAAAGCTTTGCAATATTTTGTCTGCTACTAAATTTGGTTAACGAATTAAGTTTATCTATACCTTTTTCTTTAGATTGATTAAAATAATCTGCACGTCTATCAAATACGCTCAAATCTTTTTTTGAATATAAAATTGATCCTTTTTGTTCTTTATTTTTTTTCATTTTGAGATTTCAAAATCACCTATATACATTTTATCTAAACCTGACAAATAAAAATTTTTAATGGCATCTTCAATAGAACAAACAATTGGTTCACCTTGAATATTAAAACTTGTATTTAAAATTATTGGGATATTAGTTAATTTATAGAATTCATTTATTAAATTATAAAATTTTGGATTATAATTTTTGTCTACACTTTGTAGTCTTCCAGTTTTATCTACATGTACAACACCTGGAACTTTACTTATTACTTTTTTCTTAAATTTCAGAGCTAATTCCATATATTTACTCTCTTTTTTTTCTTCGAAATAACTGCCTATGAATTCTTTTAAAATCGCTGGAGCAAAAGGCCTAAATTTTTCTCTATATTTTATTTTTGAATTTATCAGGTCTTTAATCTTTTTATTACGTGGGTCTCCTAAAATTGATCTATTACCCAAGGCTCGGTCACCAAACTCGAGTCTATTTTGAAACCAGGCTACAACTTTTCCAGATGAAATTTCTTTTGCAACGTGTTTTTCAATATTTTTAATAAATTTATATTTTATCTGATATTTCTTTAATTTGTTTTCAATTTCTTTATTTGTAAAAGAGGGCCCTAAGTAAAAGTTTTTTACATTAATATTTTTTTTATTTTTAAAGATATTTTTTTGTAAATAAGCTACTGCACCTAAGCATGCACCGCTATCATCGGGCACGGGGGATACAAAAATATTTTTAAAAGATGTTTTTTTATGAATTTTACCATTTGCAACACAATTCATTGCACAACCTCCACTTACTACTAAATTTGGAGTTTTGGCAACTCTGCTCAAATAATTAATTTGATGAAAATATACATCTTCAAAAACTTTTTGAGCAGCATTAGCAATGTAAAAATATTTTTTTTGCATATCATTTTTATCATTTTCTCTAGGGTCTATTTGTAAGTATTCAATTAGTTTTTGATTAAAATATCTTGGCCTATGAAATTGATAATGGTTAAAAAAGTTTAAATCTAATTCAAACTTTCCATTTGGCTTTAATTCGATTAAATTTTTAATCATTCTATAAATCTTATCATTATTGTAATATGAACTTGCTCCCATTAATTTCCATTCTTCATTTTGAGGCTTGAAACCGCAATATTCCGTGAATGTAGAATAAAATGATCCTAATGAGTGAGGAAAAAAATTTGACTCTACTTTTTTTAATTTTGAATTATTCAATATTGAAAGGGTTGAGGTTTCTTTTTCTCCAAAACCATCGTTTGTAAATACACCAGCTTTTGAAAAATTTGAGTAATAGGACATTGAAGCATGACATAGATGATGTTTTATAAAATAAATTTTAATTTCTTTATTCTTAATTTTTAAATTTTGTT
>CACDNT010000042.1 GCA_902554195.1 uncultured Pelagibacteraceae bacterium | reverse complement strand
ATTATTAATTCCCTGATAACCTATGAATAAATCTTTAAAAATAAATCCAGCAAAAATTGCTCCTATAGATAATATTATCAAAGGTATTAACATAACTAGTGGAGACTCATGTGTCTCCTCAATCTTAATTTCCTTGTTGTTATAATTTCCATGAAAAGTTTTAAACATCAGTCTCCACGAATAAATTGATGTTAATAGAGCTGTAAATATACCTATTCCTGCTGCGTAATATCCAGTGGTAGTCCCGCTTAAATATGCAAACTCTATTATAGCGTCCTTAGAATAAAAGCCAGATAGTAAAGGAAAGCCTGTTAATGCTAAAGTTCCAATTATCATTAAAGCATAAGTGAAAGGCAATTTTCTCCATACTCCTCCCATATTATTTATGTTTTGCTCATCTTTAAATGCATGAATAACAGACCCTGATCCTAGAAATAATAATGCCTTAAAAAATGCGTGAGTAAATAAATGAAACATTGCAACATTATATGCGCCTACACCAGCAGCAAAAAACATATAACCTAATTGACTACACGTGGAATAAGCTATGATCTTTTTTATGTCTGTTTGAACTAAAGCTACACTCGCTGCAAAAAAAGCAGTGCTCATACCGATTACAGTTACGATGTTTAGAGCTAATTCTGAATATTCATATATGGGTGAACATCTTACGACAAGAAAAACTCCAGCTGTAACCATAGTTGCTGCATGAATCAATGCTGAAACTGGTGTTGGACCTTCCATTGCATCTGGCAACCAGGTATGTAAAAAAATTTGGGCCGATTTACCCATGGCACCAATGAACAATAGTATACAAATTAAATCTATAGCATTAATCTGAATACCTAAAAAATTAAGTTTTTCGTCTACAACATTTGGTATCTGATTAAAAACTTCTGTGTAGTTCACTGTCCCAAATAAATAAAAAATCAAAAATATACCAAGAGCAAAACCAAAATCTCCAACTCTATTTACCACAAACGCCTTAATGGCTGCTGCATTAGCAGTTTCCTTTTTGAACCAAAAACCAATTAAGAAATAAGAACAAAGACCTACTCCTTCCCAACCAAAAAATAATTGAATAAAATTATCAGCCGTTACCAACATTAACATGGCAAATGTAAATAACGATAAGTAAGCCATAAATCTCGGTTTATGAGGATCGTGGGACATGTATCCAATTGAATAGATATGAACTAATGCAGAAACAAAAGTTACGACTACTAACATTACTGATGATAACGCATCAATTTTCATTGACCAGTTTACCTCTAATGATCCTGAATTAATCCACGTAGCGATTTTAATATTTGCTTCGTATTGATTAAAAATTACATCGTAAAATACAATTGCTGAAAGAATAGATGAAATAGATACTAATAAACTAGTTACTATTTCCGAATTTCTATCACCTATAAACTTTCCAAAAAATCCAGATATAATTGAGGCAATTAATGGTAATGCTATGATTGAAATTTCCATTTTATCCTTTTAATTTATCTATCTCTTCAACTCTTATAGTTCCTGCATTTCGGTAATAAACTACTATTATGGCAAGACCAATTGCAGCCTCAGCAGCAGCTACGGTCAAAATAAATAATGTAAAAACTTGACCAGTTAAATCACCAAGATAAATAGAAAACGATACTAAATTTATGTTAACAGCTAATAATATCAGCTCAATACTCATCAAAATCACGATAATATTTTTTCTATTAAGAAAGATACCAATGACACCAATACTAAAGATAACTGCTCCTAATGTAAGATAATGTCCTAAACCTATGTCAGTCATCTATCTTAACTCCTTTATTTAATGGAACCTCTAAAACTTCAATACCTTCAGACCTTTCTCTTGAAATTTGTTTCAAATAACTCTGTGTCTTGACACCTTCTCTTTGTCTAAAAGTAAGAACGATTGCACCTATCATCGCAATTAATAATATCATTCCACTAATTTGGAAAATATGAATATAATCAGTATACAAAACCTGACCTAATGAGTGTGTATTGCTTATTTCATTAAACGTTTGATTAGTATTAGGGTTAGACAATTCAGGTTTATATTTCCAACCACCTACAACAATAATCAATTCAAAAAAAATAATTGTACTTATAATTAAACCGACTGGTATGTGACTAGAGGTAGTTGTCTCTGAATTAAACCATTGATTTTTTTGTTGAGCAACATTTAACATCATTACAACGAATAAAAACAAAACAGCTACTGCACCAACATATACAATTAGCATAA
>CACDNT010000041.1 GCA_902554195.1 uncultured Pelagibacteraceae bacterium | reverse complement strand
TGAGTTCATTTTTCTCATCGTATTTTGCTTCAATTATTGCGCCTACTAACCTTGAAACTCCTATGCCGTATGAGCCCATTTTAACAAAATCTTTTTTACCACCAGGAAGATCTACTGATGCACCCATAGGTTTTGAATATTTGTCACCAAAATAAAATATATGGCCCACCTCAATACCTTTAGTTTTTAATCGATTAGTTTTTGAAACTTTTTTTTCAAACTCATTCTTGTCAAATTTTTCATCAGTGACTGAGTAAAATTTTTCATATTTTTTTCTCAGATCTTCTAACGATTTTTTTTCTAATTTTGTACCTTCGCTTTTCAAATCAAAAATTCTTTTATCCGTGTAAATTTTACTTTCACCAGTTTCAGCTAAAATAATAAACTCATGAGAAAGGTTACCTCCTATAGGTCCTGTATCAGCAGCCATTGGAATGGCAGTAAGATCTAATCTCTTAAAAGTTTTTAAATAAGATAAAAAAAATTTATTATATGAAAATAAAGCTTCCTCATCGGAAATATCAAAAGAGTAAGCATCTTTCATATAAAACTCTCTGCATCTCATTATTCCAAATCTTGGTCTAATCTCATCTCTAAATTTCCATTGAATATGATATAAAAGTTGCGGTAGAGATTTATAAGATTTCACTGAAGCTCTAAATATATCTGTTACAAGTTCTTCATTGGTAGGACCGTAAAGCATTTCACGATTTTGACGATCTTTTATTCTTAGCATTTCTTCACCGTAGTCCTCGTAGCGCCCACTTTCTTTCCATATTTCACTTGATTGTATGGTTGGCATTAAAATTTCTTGAGCTCCAATTTTGTTTTGCTCTTCTCTAACAATATCCTCAATTTTTTTCATGACTTTAAAACCTAATGGCAACCACGAGTAAATCCCTGCTGATGATTGTTTAATCATCCCTACACGTAACATTAATTGATGCGATTTTATTTTTGCTTCTGATGGATTATTTTTTAAAATTGGAATAAAAGATTGTGAAATATACATTTTAAGTAATTATATTTCTTAAATTTAAATATTCAAATTTCATAAGTAAGTAAATGATTATAAATAAAACTGTTGTAATTCCAGTACAATAAACAAATTTCTTTAACATTTTTGGATTTTCTGGGGAACCTGGATCTTCTCCTTCAATCTTAATCACTTTATTTCTCTCTACATCTATTGGTAGAATCGCAAAGAAAATTATCCACCAGATAATTATATAGATTATTGCTAATCCTGTAAGGCTCATTAAATCTTTACCAAGTTGATATTAGCAAAAGGTTTTTTTCCAGTTTTTTCTTTAGTAAACTTACGACAAGAAATTTTTAGCGCATCTATTAAATTATGCTCTTGCTGTTTATTACCAAGTTTAAATGTTCTTGTTGTTTTCTCAATTTCATCTTCAAGTCCATATAAAAACTCCTCTTTTTCATAAACAGGTAATCCTCTAAATGTGATTATGGGACTATTGTGGATATTTCCTTTCGGAGTAATTAAAATTGTTATTTCCAAATAACCATTACTACCCAAATTTCTTCTGTCTTTTATAGACTGAGAGTCCTCTTCAACGCTAACATTGCCATCCAAATATAATCTTCCACTTGGTGCTTTATCATAAACTTCTGGTTTATCTCCTGGAGATAATTTTACAATATCTCCGTTTTCAACTTGAACAGGGTGAGGTACCTGCATTTCTTTTGCAAAATTTATATGCTCGATCATATGTCTGTGCTCTCCATGAACTGGAATGACACATTGTGGTTTAACCCATTGATACATATCTTTAAGATCTTCTCGATTTGGATGACCTGATACATGAATAAATTCAGTCTCTTCAGAAATAACCTCTATGCCATCTCTGACTAATTGATTATGAAGTTTATAAAGTTTTTTCTCATTACCTGGAATAATTTTTGATGAAAAAATTACAGCATCATCTTTTTCAATAAATACATCAGGATGAATATAATTCGCTATTCGCATCATTGCTCCCATTGGTTCACCTTGACTACCTGTACATAAATAAAGAATTTTTTCTCTAGGAAAATTTTTTGCATCTCTAGGATCCATAGGTTCAATTGTATTTTTTAAATATCCACACTGTCTAGCAGCCTTATAAATTCTATGCATCGATCTCCCAACTAAAGATATTTGTCTTCCAGATTTTTCAGCACAGTAAAAAGCTGTTTCCATTCTTGCTACATTGGAAGCGAAAGAAGTAATAATAATTCTATTCTTTAATCTATTAACTATGTTTAGCAAATTTTTTCTTACATCTAGTTCTGATCCTGATCTTCCAGCACTAAAGACATTTGTTGAGTCACAAATCATAGCTAAAACACCTTCATCACCTATTTCTTTTAATCTTTTAGAATTGATTTCATCACCGATTAGTGGATTTGGATCAACTTTCCAATCTCCAGTATGTAGAATTACGCCTGCTGGAGTTTTAATTCTCAAG
>CACDNT010000040.1 GCA_902554195.1 uncultured Pelagibacteraceae bacterium | reverse complement strand
TGGAAAAATTATAGCTGGAAGCATTATCAAAGAGTAGACAAAAATATTTACTTTAGTGCTTTCTATCCCATTTGTTAGGGGAAGCATGGGTATATTAGCTTTTTTATAATCTTCTGATTTATATAAACTTAATGCCCAAAAATGTGATGGAGTCCAAAAGAAAATAATTAAAAAAAATACAAGAGGTTCAAGAGATAAAGATCCTGTAGCAATAGTCCAGCCTATAACAGGAGGAAGAGCTCCAGCCGCACCACCAATAACGATATTCTGTGAGGTTTTTTTTTTCAACCAAATTGTATAAATTAAAACATAAAATATAATTGTAAAAAGTAATATTCCTGCAGATACTCGATTTGTAAAATAATCTAGTGCAACTACTGAAATAACCGATAAAGTTATTCCAAATATAAGAGCCTGATTTTTATTAACTTTGCCTGTTGGTATTGGCCTAAGGCAAGTTCTACTCATTAAAGCATCAAGGTCAGACTCATACCACATATTTAATGCTCCTGCTGCTCCTGCGCCCATTGAAACTAGTAATATTCCAATTATTGCATCTTGTGTTGAAACCATACTTGGGGCTGTTAATAATCCAACCGCACAAGTAAATATCACAAGCGACATTACTCTTGGTTTCATCAATTTAAACAATTCAGAAAAATTGAGTAAGTCTTCTTGAGACAGATTATCTTTTTTTAATTTTGAACTACTCATCAATTTAAAAGCTTTTATTCCTAGCTATGAGATTTCCCAGTCTCTTGATCATCTACAAACTTTGGTAATTCTTCAAAAGTGTGGAAATTTGGTGGAGATGGAACGGTCCACTCTAAAGTTGTTGCTCCTTCTCCCCAAGGATTCTGTGCTGCAGCTTTCTTTTTTGCAAAAGCATAAATCAAATTCACAAAAAATACAGCTAAGCCAGCAACTGCTATATATGATCCTATTGAAGAAATATAATTCCAACCTGCAAATGCATCTGGATAATCAGCATATCTTCTAGGCATACCTGCTAATCCTAAAAAATGCTGTGGAAAGAAAATCAAATTTACGCCAATAAAAGTTAACCAAAAATGTAATTGACCTAGCCACTCTGAATATTCGTAACCAGACATTTTTGAAAACCAATAATAGAAACCAGCAAATATTGCAAATACAGCTCCTAATGAGAGAACATAATGAAAGTGAGCTACTACATAATAAGTATCGTGCATTGCAGTATCTACTCCTGCATTTGCTAAAACTACACCTGTCACTCCACCAACTGTAAACATAAAGATAAAACCTAATGCCCACATCATTGGGGTTTTAAATGAGATCGATCCTCCCCACATAGTTGCTATCCAAGAAAAGATTTTTATTCCAGTAGGAACAGCAATAATCATAGTGGCTGCTAAGAAATAAGCTTTTGTATCTGTACTTAATCCAACAGTATACATATGGTGAGCCCAAACTACGAAGCCAACTATTCCTATTGCGACCATCGCATAAGCCATACCTAAATAGCCAAAAACTGGTTTTCTAGAAAATGTTGAAACAATATGACTAATCATTCCAAATCCTGGTAGAATTAAAATATAAACTTCTGGATGGCCAAAGAACCAGAATAAATGTTGAAATAACACTGGGTCTCCCCCAGTTTGAGCTTCAAAAAAGGCGGTTCCAAAGTTCCTATCAGTTAATAGCATTGTTATAGCTCCTGCTAGAACTGGTAAAGACAATAACAATAAAAAAGCTGTTACTAAAATTGACCAAGCAAACAATGGCATCTTGTGTAAAGTCATTCCAGGAGTTCTCATATTTAGAATTGTTGTGATAAAATTAACTGCTCCTAAAATTGATGAAGCACCAGCCAAGTGTAAACTTAAAATCGCTAAATCCATTGCAGGACCAGGTTGTCCAGCTTTTGACGATAAAGGAGGATATATTGTCCATCCACCTCCAACTCCAGTTTGTCCTGGAGGACCATCAGCAAAAATTGACAATATTAATAACGTTAATGAAACGGGTAATAACCAAAAAGAAATATTATTCATCCGCGGGAATGCCATATCAGGTGCACCAATCATAATTGGAACAAACCAATTACCAAAACCACCTATCATGGCTGGCATTACCATAAAGAAAATCATTATCAATCCATGACCTGTCACTAAAACATTATACAAATGATAGTTTCCACCCAAAATTCCATCGCCCGGATGCATTAACTCCATTCTCATTAAAACTGAAAATGCAGTTCCAATAACTCCAGCAACAATTGCAAAAATTAGATACATTGTTCCTATGTCTTTATGATTTGTAGAATAAGCCCAACGTTTCCAACCTGTTGGTGTATGATGATCGTCGTGCGAAGCTGTTTGTGTATACATATTTATTTACTCACTAATTTAAGATTATTATTTTCTATTTCCTCTTTTGCAAATTTTTCTTTTGCCTCAGATAACCAATCCTCATATTCCTCTTCAGTCACAACTTTAACGGTGATGGGCATAAACGCATGCTTAATACCACAAAGTTCAGAGCACTGACCATAGTAGGTTCCTACTTTTTCAGCTTTGAACCATGTCTCGTTAATTCTTCCAGGAACAGCATCTCTTTTTACACCAAACGATGGTAAAGCCCAAGCATGTAATACATCGTTTGCAGTAATTAAAACTTTTACAACTTTATTAACTGGCACAACAACTTCGTTATCTACCGCTAAAAGTCTAGGTTGATCTGGTCTTAAATCTTTATCTTCTACCATGTAAGACTCAAAAATAATATTTTCATCAGGATATTCATATCCCCAATACCACTGATAACCGATT
>CACDNT010000039.1 GCA_902554195.1 uncultured Pelagibacteraceae bacterium | reverse complement strand
CAGTTGAATTTCCAATGCCAAGGTTTCTACAAATTTTTTTGTCTAAATTAACTGCTTTCTCTGGATTTTTATGTTTTGCTACATGATTAACTTGATCGAAAGTGAATTGCCTTACTAAATAGACTAACATCATCTCTAATCTAAAAGGTCCATTAATTTCTGCCCTATTTTTAATTCTAAACCTATCTGCTAAACCAAACTTTCCAGAGCCATAAACAGCGGTAGTTCTATATAAGTATCCAACTTTTTCTAATAAATTTAAATCTGGCTGGTTACCTTCGCTTAACTTTTCAACTACGTGATTAAAAACTCTAACCGATTTATTTGCTCTAGATAAAGTTAGTTCTTTATATGAAAGTCTACCAACTTCTTGCCTTGGAACTTCATTCTTCAATCTTTCAATATCTCTTTTTGAGGGAACCCCATCATGCAAAGTAAAAGCAGCATCCCATTTTGTTGCAATAACTCTATCTGATCTATCATTATCATCTATCTTGTTAGCAAAACAAACTAATGAGTAAACTCTTTTATCTTTTTTGAAAGAATATATCGCTACTCCATATCCACCAGGATCTAGGTTGAATAAATCTCTGTTGTATTCCCAGTCTTTGAATTCGTCTAAAAAACTTCTTAGAAATGACAATTTAGATTGATGAAAAGACCCTAGTCTAGACAATTTCATTATTATATTTGGATCTCTTAATTCGACTTTCATACTTTAAATATTTCTATAAAAATTATACCAATTGTTACCTAATATCCCATCAGTTTCTTCCTCGGAAAATCCAACTTTTCTTAATCCCTTCTCTATATTAAAAAAACCTCTAGCATCCTCAAACCAACCTGGTTGTTTAGGAAAGCCAGGTTTGCTCTTTGAGCCTTCTCCATAATTTTTATTTTTAGACCAGGTACCGTTCCTCATCCATTCTACGATTTCATCAGGCTGATTCAAACATAAGTCTGATCCAATACCAATATTTTTGATATTCATTATATCTGACGTTCTAGCAATCATTTCACAAAAGCTATCTAAAGTACAATTAGTATTATTCTTTAAATGGTGAGGATATAAAGAAAAACCCAAAATTCCTCCACTATCACTTAAAACTTTTAATAGCTCGTTAGATTTATTTCTTTTAGCAGCATGCCAAAAGCTGGGGTTAGCATGTGTGATTGCAATTGGTTTCTCACTTATTTCAATTGCGTCTAATGTGCTTTTTTCAGCAGAATGGGACATATCTATAACAATTCCAACTCTGTTCATTTCTTTAATAACCTCACGTCCAAAATTAGTAACTCCACTATCAATTTTTTCATAACAGCCAGTTGCTAGAAGAGATTGGTTATTATAAGTTAACTGCATAAAACGACATCCAAGTTTATGCACTTTTTCTACTAAAGATATGTCATCCTCAATTGGTGAGCAGTTTTGGAATCCAAAAAAAATTGCAGTTTTTTTTTCTAATTTAGCTTTTTCAATATCTTTGAAATTTGTGCCTTGAAAAATTAAATCTGAATTTTTCTCAAAAAGTTTTTGCCACTTTTGAATTTCATTCAAAAATTCATTATAATCCTCATGATAAACAATTGTTACATGAACAGCATCTAGTTCAGCTTGTCTATTAATTTCAAAAACTTCTCTTGTCCAATTACAATACTGTAAATTATCAATTTTATATTTCATGAGTTTAATTTTATCAAACCATATCAATATGTATTTGAAATTCTATTAATTTATTGAAATTTCAACAATTTTTTGAAATAAAGTTTCAATAAATATATTCATGAATAAAAAAAATCTGAAAGTTTCAATAGTGATGGGCAGTCAATCTGACTTTAAAACAATGAAATTAGCAAAACAAATTTTGCAAAAACTTAAAGTTCCCAGCGAAACAAAGATTATTTCTGCACACAGAACTCCAATTAGAATGTATAAGTACGCATCTGATGCAGAAAAAAATAATATTGGGGTAATTATTGCAGGTGCAGGAGGCTCAGCACATTTGCCTGGAATGATCGCAGCACTTACTCAAATACCTGTATTAGGTGTTCCAATTGAAAGTAAAAAACTCAAAGGCTTAGACAGCTTGTTATCTATTGCTCAAATGCCAAAAGGAATTCCAGTAGGGACTTTGGCGATAGGAGAAGATGGAGCAATTAATGCGGCTATACTTGCTGCTTCAATTATTTCTAATAGTAATCCTAGCGTTAAATCTAAACTTAGAAGTTGGAGATTTTCTCAAACAAAATCAGTTAAAAAAAATCCAAAATAATTCAATGTCTGAAATTAGATTAGGAATTCTTGGTGGTGGTCAATTAGGTAGTATGTTGTCAGTCGCAGCAAAAAAATTAAATATCGAAACCGTAATTTACTCAGATGATCAAGATGCACCGGCACAAAATTTCTGTAATGAATTCATGTTTGGTGATTACAAAGATAAAAATAAAATTAACGATTTTGTTAAAAAGGTAAGTATAATTACTTATGAATTTGAAAATATTCCTTATGAAACTTTAAATCAAATAAATAAATTAAAAACAGTAAATCCAAAGCCATCGATAAATAGATTAATACAACATCGTTTAGCTGAAAAAGATTTTGTAAATAAATTAAATATTAGAACTACAAGATATGTAAGTATAGAAAAAAAATCAGATTTAGAGACTCTTGATGATTTTTTGCCAGGCATTTTAAAAACAACAACCATGGGTTACGATGGAAAAGGTCAATATCCTATTAAATCGCTAAATGAATTAAATAAATTAAATATAGATTTTTCAAAAGAGTATATTCTTGAAAAAATGGTTAAATTAAAAAAAGAAATCTCTGTTATAATTACAAGATTTGGTAATAACAGATACGAAATTTATGAGGCAATTGAAAATATTCATGAAAACCAAATTTTAAAAAAATCTAAAATCCCTGCTGATATAAGTAATAAACTTGTTGATCAATCTAGAGAGTGGAGTAAGCAAATTTCTGAGGAATTAAAATACATTGGTACACTTTGTGTAGAATTTTTTATTGATAGAAATGATAATCTATATGTGAATGAAATAGCACCCAGAGTTCATAATTCTGGTC
>CACDNT010000038.1 GCA_902554195.1 uncultured Pelagibacteraceae bacterium | reverse complement strand
TCATTATTCTTTTTTAAATCTTTAAAAGCATTTATTAATTCTACTTTAGAGCCATAATTTAAAGCTAAATTTATTTGTAGTCTTTTATTATTAAATGTTTTTTTCTCAGAAACCCTTAAAAGATAATTTAATTCAGGTGAAAAATTTTTTTTACCAATAATCTTAAGCTTAATTTTTTGTTTATTTAAATCTTCAATTTTATCTTTAAGAAAATTTTCTAATAGACTAAATAAAAAATTAATTTCTTTTTTTGGCCTTTTCCAATTTTCTGTAGAAAAAGCATATAATGTAAGAAATTTAATATTATTCTTAATGGTTTCTTTTATTATTTTTTCAACAGTATTTAAGCCTGCTTTATGACCAGCATTTCGTGATTTTTTCTTTTTTAATCCCCATCTTCCATTACCATCCATGATAATGGCTACATGATTTAATGGGTTCATATAGTCATTATTTCTTTTTCTTTATTTGAAACTTTTTCATCAACAGTTATAATATGTTTATCAGTTATATTTTGAACATTTTTTTCATATGACTTTTCATCATCTTCACTAATTTCTTTTGATTTTAAAAGTTTTTTTAATTCTTCATTTGCATCTCTTCTTATATTTCTAATTGAAATTTTACATTTTTCTCCCATTGCTTTTATTAATTTTTTAAGTTCAGTTCTTCTCTCCTCATTTAATTCTGGTATTGGCAATCGAATTAGTTGACCATCTATCTGTGGATTTAATCCTAGTTCTGATTTTTTTATAGCTGCGTCTACTAAAGGTACATTATTTTGATCCCATACTTGAATATTGATCATTCTAGGTTCAGGTGTTGTTATACTGCCAACTTGATTAATAGGCATTTGTTGGCCATAAACATCTACTTTAATTAAGTCTAGCATTGCAGAATTTGCTCGACCTGTTCTTAATGAAGATAATTCTTTAGAAAAAACTTCAATCGCTTTATCCATTTTAAGGCTATGTGATTTTTCATCAAACATTTATTCGCCTATTTTAATTCTGCTAAACTCCTTGATTTTCAAATCATTTATAGCAAGTTCTTTTAAAACATCTTGAACTTTCTTTTTTGGTTCCATTACCCAGGCTTGTGTTAAAAGAGCATTTTCCTCTTTAAACTTGTTCATTTTGCCTAAACTAATCTTTTTAGCAATGTCATCAGGTTTTCCAGAATTTTTAAGTTCCTCTGTGATTAATTCTTGTTCCTTATCTAAGATTGATTTTTCAATCAAACTTGAGTCTAAAGCCAATGGATTTGATGCAGCTATATGCATTGATAATTGTTTTCCAAATGTATTAACAGTTTCAGAATTTTCTTTTGTTTCTAAAGAAACTATTACAGCTAATTTTGCTAAATTATCTTTTACCACTGTATGAAGATATTGGTAATTAATTGATGAGGAATTTGAGATCGTTTTAGTTTGTCCAATTGTAATTTTTTCCCCAATTTTAGCAATTAAAGCAACAAGTGTGTCATCAACTGAAAAACCATTTTTCATTTTAGATGATTTAAGCTTCTCAATATTTGAGTCATTTTGATTATTTAACTCACTCAACTCCTTAACAAAATTGATAAAGTCGTCATTTTTAGCTACAAAATCTGTTTCACAATTGACTTCAATAATTGATGTTTTTTTTTCATCCCCACTTATCGCAACAACACCTTCTTTGGCTTCTCTGGACATCTTTTTTGAAGCTTTAGAAATCCCCTTTATTCTTAAAATCTCTATAGCTTTATCTAGATCTCCATTTGACTCTTTAATTGCTAAATTACAATCCTTAAAACCCGCACCTGTCATTTCCCTTAATTTTTTAACTTTTTCTAAATCACTCATTTTTTAATTCAATGTATCTTTTTTTTTATTACTAAATTTTTCGTTAAGTTTTTCTCGATCTTTTTCTTCTATAGTTTTAGAGGATTTAATATCTTTTTTTTTTGTTTCTTTTTTTTCAACTACGGATACTGAATTTTTAGCAAATTCAATTGTTTCCTTTATAAGGTTACAATATAAATCTATAGCTCTTCTTGCGTCATCATTTCCAGGTATTGGATAATCAATTCCATCAGGATTTGAGTTACTGTCTAATATTGCTACAATTGGAATTCCTAGCTTTACTGACTCTTGAATAGCTAATGATTCGTAATTTGTATCAATAATAAACACTAAATCTGGTACTTTTTTCATTTCTGAAATTCCTCCTAAAGATCTTTGTAACTTATCTTTCTTTACACTCATTTTTAAAAGTTCTTTTTTAGTAAAACCTCTATTTTCAGAGACTAAATTTTGCTCAAGCTGTTTTAATTTTTTAATTGAATTTGAAATAGTACCCCAATTTGTAAGCATCCCGCCCAACCATCTATAATTTACAAAATATTGATCAGTCTCTTTTGCAACATCTGCTATTGCTTCTGAAGCTTGCTTTTTTGTTGATACAAATAAAATTTTTCCATTATTAGCTATTACCTCATGTATTTTTTGTAACGCAACCTTTGTTAACTCTAAAGTTTGAGTTAAATCTATGATGTGGATTGAATCTCTTTTTCCAAAAATATATTTCTTCATTTTTGGATTCCATCTTAACGTTTTGTGTCCTAAATGGACTCCCGCTTCTAGTAATTGTTGAATTGTTAAATTAGGTATCTTCATATTTTTTCCCGGTTAAGCCACCACAGTAATTTCCAATTAAGGACCGGAGGTATAAAACCAAAAACTGTGTGCGTTTTTGTTAATTTAAGTGACTATTTACAAAGATTTTTTTTATTTAACAAGCCTAAAATTATCGAATAATTGCAGAAATCTCTTTATTTCTAATTATATTTAACATTTTTCTATCTATTTTTCTCTTATTTTTAAGCGTGAAATCTAACTCATTATTTTGATCAATTAACTTAACTTTAACAACTGTATTTCCATCATTGAGAATTATTTTAGATATTTCATTTAATTCCTTCAATGATTTTAAATTAAACAACACCTCTTCAATCGGTTTATTTATTAGCTCTGATAGTGAAGCAATTTTTTGAACATTTATTCTCTTAAATCGGTTCTCTTCATCGGTAAGTGACTTTACCACAGTTAATATTATTGATGATCCCTCCTTTAAGATATTACGATTTTTCTCTAAAACCTCAGAAAATATGAATAATTCAAAAACACTAGTTAGATCGGTTAACTTCAGAACTGCATAAGCATTTCCTCTAGATGTTTTTCTTTCTTGTACTTTTAATAAAGTTGCAGCGATATTTGAGTTTGTTAATTTCTCAT
>CACDNT010000037.1 GCA_902554195.1 uncultured Pelagibacteraceae bacterium | reverse complement strand
TAATGTTTTTTTGATTGTGAAACATTTTTTCGCCACGGTAATGTTCTCTTATTTAAATCATACCAATTAAGAATTTTTTTTGTTATTATTTGATCTTTCATATGCAATTCAAAAAATATACTAAGCAGAGAAATAGCATTCAAGGCTTAAGATCCTTTAAAGACACTTTGCCAAAAAATATCAAAAAAGTCATCAATAAGAAAGGGCATGTGTACTCCGAAACTATCAATAATTGGAAATATATTGTTGGAGAAAATTTATTTAAAGTTTGTTACCCCAAGTCTTTTAAAAATTCTAATAAGTTAGGTGTTAGCACTTTGTTAATCAATGTTAAAAGGGGGCATGAAGTTGAACTGGAATATTCAAGAAAAGATATATTGGAAAAATTAAATAATTTATTTGGTTATTCTGTTGTTGAAAAAATTAGACTAACAAGTTTTGATGATGAAAAAATTAACCCCTCTACAAATGATGAAAGCTCTTATAACGTGACAAATCGTGATTTTCAAAAAAAGATAAATAGTGTTAAAAATGAAAAAATAAAGAAATCTTTAATGAAGTTATCAAAGGTGTTTAAAACAAAATGAAAAAAATATTTTTAATATTAATCTTATTTTTTGGGTCTATAAATATTTTAAATGCTGAGGGAAATAGAATTATAGCAGGAAATAAAGATGCGAAGATTACAATAATTGCTTACGAATCTTTAACATGTAGTCATTGCGCAGATTTTCACAAAAACGTATATCCTCAACTCAAAAAAGATTATATCGATACTGGTTTAGTCAAAATTGAATTTAGGCACTTTCCTCTAGATGTGGCCGCTTTTAATGCATCAAAAATTTCTCAATGTAAAAGTAATGAAAGTTTGAAAATTTTAAATAGCCTTTATTCAAATCAACAAGCATGGGTCAAAGGGGGTAATGTGGAGGAAATTAATGATAATTTAAAAACATTCATTAAAAATCAAGGCTTCGATTTAGATTTTGAAAAATGTGTAAATGATAAAAAAATAGAGGATTATGTGTTAAACGATCGAATCGAAGGCACTAAAAAATTTAAGGTTAATGCTACTCCTACGATTATTATTAATAACAAAAAGTTTGAGAAACCCCTTAATTATAAAAATTTAAAAAAATCGCTGGAAAAACTGATATAAACTCCTAATGGAGTTTAAAAAAATCCAATTGAACGGATTTAAATCTTTCGCTGATAAAACTAATTTCTTAATTGAAAATGGTTTAACCGGGATAGTTGGTCCAAATGGATGTGGGAAATCAAATATTGTTGAGTCCTTAAGATGGGTCATGGGAGAAACATCAGCAAAAAGTATGCGAGGATCAGGAATGGAGGATGTAATATTTTCTGGAACATCTAACAAAGCATCCAAGAATATTGCAGAAGTGTCTGTTACTGTAACTAATGAAAAAAATGAGGGGCCAATTCAATATAGAGAATTAGATGAGGTAAACGTAAGAAGAAAAATAGAAAAAGATAAAGGCTCAAAATTTTATATAAATGATAAAGAAGTTAGAGCCCGTGATGCTCAAATGTTTTTTGCAGATCTATCAACTGGAGCACATTCTCCATCAATGATAAGCCAAGGTCGCATAGGTGCAATCGTTACAGCTAAACCAACTGATAGAAGGGCGATTCTTGAAGAGGCTGCGGGAATTTCAGGATTGCATGTCAGAAGGCATGAAGCTGAATTACGACTAAACGCTGCAGAAAATAATCTTAAAAGAGCAGATGAATTAAGGCGACAACAGGAGAGGCAACTTGTTAATCTTCAAAAACAAGCTGAAGAGGCAGCTAGATATAAAAATATGTCTGAAGACATAAAAAAGATAGAGGCAGGCTTATATTATCTAAAATTATTAGAAATCGATAAAGAAATAAGGGTGGAAAACGAGAAATTTGAAAGAAGAAATCGATAATATGTACCAAGGTTATTGGCAGACTACTATCGGAGTAGAATTGAAGGGTAAAATACTTGGTTTAATTGGTTTAGGAAAAGTTGGATCTCAAGTTGCTAAAATTGGAAAAGCATTTGGCATGCAAGTAATGGCATGGAGTGAAAATCTCAATTTAGATACTTGTAAAGAATTAGATGTTTTACCTTGTAGCAAAGAAGATTTAATTAAGAATTCAGATTTTTTATCTATACATGTACAAGGGGGTGATAGATATAAAGACTGTATTACAATTAAAGAGATGGATAAAATGAAAAAAACTGCTTTTTTAATTAATACATCAAGGGGCCCAATCATAAGTGAGGACGATTTAATAATAGCGCTGTCAACAAATGAAATAGCTGGGGCTGGACTAGACGTTTATGAAAAGGAACCTTTGCCTGAAAATAATAAACTTAGATTTTTACCAAATGTATTATTAACCCCTCATATTGGATATGTGACTGCTGAAAATTATCAAATTTTTTACAGTCAAATGATCGAGTCACTCGAAGCTTGTGTAAATGGTAAACCAATACGCGTCATTGAATAATAATGGAATTGCCAGTCGTTAATCATAAAGATTATTTTGCAAAAATTGGTGATGATCACAAATTTCCAATAAATAAATTTGGTGACCTTGCAGATTATTTAATCAAAAAAAAAATAGTAAAAAATTTTCACAAACCATATCCCTGTTCAATAGAAACCTTAAATAGAGCTCATTCAGAGGAATATATAAATCATATTAAAAATAAAACTTTGGATGAAATTGGTGTAAAAAAAATAGGATTTCCATTAGTTGATAGCGTAGTTCAAAGATCTTTTATAGCGACTGGTGGCACAGTATTAGCCTCTAAGTTAGCAATAAATTATGGTGTAGCTTGTAACACTGCAGGTGGCAGTCATCATGCAAATTATCAAGGTGGAGCTGGATACTGTGTTTTTAATGATGTAGCAGTGGCATCACAATATTTATTAGATAGAGGGTTAGCTGGAAAAATCTTAATTGTAGATTTAGATGTTCATCAAGGAAATGGTAATTCTGATATATTTAAAGATAATAGAAATGTTTTTACGTTTAGTATGCATTCCAAATCTAATTACCCCGCAAAAAAATCTATTAGTGACTGTGACGTGGAGCTTGAAAACGACTTAGAGGATAAAGAATATTTAAAGATACTTAAATTTTATTTAAATCAATTAAATCAAGAAAATTTTGACTTTGTTTTTTATATAGCAGGTGTTGATATCCATTTTAACGATAGACTCGGAAAATTAAAAATTTCTGATGAAGGAGTAAAAAAAAGAGATGAAATTGTAACAGAAAATTTTTTTTCTAAAGGAATACCCCTTTGTGGTGTATTAGGGGGTGGTTATAATAAAGACGCTAAAAAGCTTGTTGAATTACATTCTTATTTACATCAATCATGTGCTAAATTAGTCTAACATTATGAAT
>CACDNT010000036.1 GCA_902554195.1 uncultured Pelagibacteraceae bacterium | reverse complement strand
TCAATAATTATTACAATTATTGTTTCAATTTTTCCTGCTTTAAAAGCAGCAAAACTAGATCCTGTTAAATCATTAAAATATGAATAATTTCATTAAACTTTCAAATATTTCCAAGTCTTTTACTCACCAAAAAAATTTAAGAGTTTTGAAAAAACTTACATATAATTTTAAACTTGGAAAAATTTATTCTTTAATGGGACCTTCTGGTTCTGGAAAATCAACATTATTAAACTTGTTGTCATTAATCGATAGACCATCAAGTGGTATAATGAAATATGGAAATAAACAAATAGATTATAAAAATTCTAACTATAATGACGTTTTAAGAGCTAATAAAATTGGAATTATATATCAACAGGATAATTTACTTCCTGATTTCACAGCTTTAGAAAATGTATATTTGGCTAATCTTGCAATCGAAAAAAATAAAGAAATTTCAGAAATAAAATCAATAAAATTATTAAAAAAAGTTGGTTTATCAAATCGAATTTACCATTATCCTGCAGAACTTTCCGGAGGTGAAAAACAAAGAGTATCAATAGCTAGAGCACTAATTAATGATCCTCAAGTCATCTTAGCTGATGAACCGACAGGAAGTTTAGATTTAGAAACTGCAAAAAGTGTTTTTGATCTTTTAAAAAAACAAATTAATGCAAACCGACTAATAATCTTTGCAACTCATAATAGATTTTTTGCTAAAAAGGCTGATTGCATGTTGGAAATAGTTAATGGTAATATAAGAGCCATCAATGCAAGAGTCTAATTTTGAAAATTTTAATCATCTAAAAATACATTCTCAATTTTCTATTTGTGAAGGAGCTATCAAGTTAGATGATTTAAAAGATATTTCTAAAGACAATAAACTAAAAGCAATAGGTTTGTGTGATACTTCAAATCTATGTGGTGCCTTAGAGTTTGCTGAAAAATTATCTAAATCTGGATCCCAACCAATAATTGGAACTCAAATTAATTTTAAATTAGGAGATACAACAGGTCTTATACCTTTATTCGCATTAAATGAAGGTGGATATAAAACAATAATAAAGTTATCTTCATTGTCTTTTTTAAAAAATGACGAGCTTTCTGAACCTCATTTAGATTTTGATGAGTTACTGAATAAAAATGAAGGAGTAGCAATATTTTCTGGAACGGTTAATGGTTTTTTTGGACAATTGTTTAACAAAGGTAAATTTGCCGAAATTCAAGAAATTTTTTTAAAATTAAAAAATTGTTATGGTGATAGATTTTATATCGAAATACAGCGTCATGGTGATTTAAATGAAAAAGAGTTTGAAAAATTTAATTTAACAAGTTCAAAAACACTAGATATTCCTCTAATAGCTACTAATGAAGTATTTTATATAGATAAAGATATGCATGAGGCTCACGATGCATTGATATGTATAAAAAACAAAACTTATGTAAACGAAAAAAACAGAGTTAGATTTAGCAATCAGCATTATCTTAAAACCAATTCAGAAATGATCGATTTATTTGCTGATATACCTGAGGCATTAGAAAATAATTATAACTTTCCATTTCGATGTGATTTTAGACCTTTATCTTCGAAACCTATACTACCTAATATCAGTTCTGATAAAGGCATCAGCGCAGACGAAACTTTAAAGAAAAACTCATTAGATGGTCTTAATGAAAAATTTATAAAGATATTTAATTTAGACAATAAAGATTTTGCATCTAACAAGAATTATTTGAAATATAAAGATAGATTAGATCATGAGTTAGAAATCATAATTAAAATGAATTATGCAAGTTATTTTTTAATTGTATCTGACTATATTAAATGGGCAAAAGAAAATGATATACCAGTTGGACCTGGTAGAGGATCTGGTGCTGGTTCTTTGGTCGCTTGGTGTCTTTCAATAACTGATGTTGATCCAATTAAATTTAACCTAATTTTTGAGAGATTTTTAAATCCAGATAGAATTTCAATGCCTGACTTTGATATAGATTTTTGCGAGGAAAAAAGGGATTTAGTTTTTAAATATTTAACAAAAAAATACGAAAATAGTGTAGCTCATATAATCACATTTGGAAAATTAAAGGCCAGAATGGTTATTAGAGACGTTGGACGTGTTTTAGGATTGGCTTATGGTTTTGTTGATAGTATATCAAAAATGATTCCATTCGATCCATCAAGGCCACAAAATCTTACAGAATGTATTGCTGGAGAACCAAGACTTCAAAAACTGATAAATGAGGATAGTAGAGTAAAAAAACTTACAGACCTTTCATTAAAATTAGAAGGGCTAAATAGAAATGTAGCAACTCATGCTGCAGGTGTGGTGATAGCAGACAAAGAGTTAACTGAGATTGTACCATTATATAAGGACGCAACATCTGACTTATTATTACCCTCAACACAATTTGACATGTACTCAGCTGAAAATGCAGGATTAATCAAATTTGATTTTTTGGGATTAAAGACTTTAACAGTTATAAATAACACTCAAAAACTAATAAGAAAAAAAGATAAAAAATTTAATATTGAAAACATAAATTTTGAAGATCAAAAAGTTTTTGATCTATTGTCGTCTGGCAAAACTGTTGGTTTGTTTCAAATTGAAAGTGCTGGAATGCGTGAAGCATTGATGCAAATGAAACCAAATCACATAGAAGACATTATTGCACTAGTAGCACTTTATAGACCAGGTCCAATGAGCAACATACCAATCTATAATGATTGCAAACATGGGAAAAAAACACCTGATTATTTACATCCTTTACTTGAGGATATTTTACGGCCTACTTATGGTGTAATAATTTACCAAGAACAAGTAATGCAAATTGCACAAAAATTATCTGGTTTTACTGCTGGTCAAGCAGATATTCTAAGAAGAGCAATGGGTAAAAAGAAAAGAGCAGAATTAGAAAAACAAAAACAAAGTTTCATCTCTGGTGCTGTAAACAATGGTATTAGCAAAGATGTTGCTGCAGGAATATTTTTGAAAATAGAGCCTTTTGCAGAATATGGTTTTAACAAAAGTCATGCAGCTGCATATGCAATTATTTCTTATCAAACGGCATACCTAAAAACATATTATCCAAAAGAATTTATTGCTGCATCAATGACAATGGATATTTCTAATCAAAATAAATTAAGTGAATTTTACGAGGAATTAAAAAGATTGAAAATAAAAATTGTAAGACCAGATATAAATGAGTGTTATGCAGATTTTAGAACAGATGGAGAAAAATTCTATTATGCTCTAGGGGCTATTAAAGCTGTAGGATATGAAGCGGTTTCAAATATTGTTGAGGAAAGAATTAAAAATGGAAAATTTAATTCTATTAATGATTTTTTAAAAAGAGTAAATCCAAAAGATATTAACAAGTTACAATTAGAAGGTTTAGTCAAAGCCGGAGCCTTTGATAGCATAAATTTAAATAGACAATCATTATTTAATTCAATACCAAATTTTATTACAAAATCTAAAAATAATTTTGAAAATAAGGCAGCTAATCAAATAGACTTGTTTGGTGAAAATAGCTCTCAAGAACAAGATAATGAGGTAATC
>CACDNT010000035.1 GCA_902554195.1 uncultured Pelagibacteraceae bacterium | reverse complement strand
CAACCGTTAAACCAAATACACCTTCTGGTACAATCGCACCAAATTTTTTTAAAATTTGTTTTGCCTGGTGCTCGTGTATATTCATTATTTATTTAAATCTGGATCTATTTTAGACGCTGCTTCCCAGAGTTTTTTTACTGCATCAATTGAATGAAGAAATTCAGATTTTTCTTTCTCATCTAAGTTTATTTCCTCTATTTTTTCGACACCGTTCTTTCCAACAATAATTGGAACTCCAGCATATATATCTTTGATACCATATTCGCCATTTAAATATGCAGCACATGGAAGTATTTTTTTTTCATCTCTAAGATAAGCTTTAGCCATGTCAACTCCTGAAGCTGCTGGGGCATAGAAAGCCGAACCCTTTTCAAGAAACTTTACAATTTCAGCTCCACCATCTCTAGTTCTCTGATTTATTTCCTCTAATCTTTTTTGAGAAATTTTTCCTTCTTTAACTAAATCTAATAAAGGTTTTCCTGAAACTTTAGTAAATCTTGGAAGAGGTACCATTGTATCACCATGACCACCCATCACCATTGCCTCTATTTCTTTAACCGGGACGCTAAATTCTTCGGATAAAAATAATTTAAATCTGGAGCTATCTAATATACCCGCCATGCCAACTACTTTATTTGGTGAAAGGCCTGAGAATTTTTGAAAAGCCATTACCATTACATCTAATGGATTTGTTATACAAATTACAAATGCATCAGGCGAATTTTTTTTAATTCCTTCTGCAACTTGCTTTATAATCTTTAAATTTATACCAAGTAAATCATCTCTGCTCATGCCAGGTTTTCTCGGCACGCCAGCTGTAATTATAATAACATCTGAGCCCTTTATATCCTTATAATCATCCGTACCTGAAAATTTAACATCAAAACCATCTACAGATGATGATTGTGCAATATCTAACGCTTTTCCTTTTGCAACACCGCTCGCAACATCAAATAAAACCACCTCATTTACTAATTCTTTTATTCCAATTAAATGTGCTAAAGTTCCTCCTATTTGACCTGCTCCAATTAAAGATATTTTGCTCATTGTTTATTATTTCATTGTTGGCATCACAAATTCAGCATTAGATCTAATTCCTGAGGGCCATCTTGAAGTTATCGTTTTTAATTTAGTATAAAATTTTATTCCTTCCATCCCATGCATCGCACTATCTCCAAACAAAGACCTCTTCCAACCACCAAAACTATGAAAAGCCATCGGAACAGGTATTGGTACATTTATACCAACCATTCCAACTTGAATCTTGCTTGCAAATGTTCTTCCAGCGTCTCCATCTCTTGTATAAATACTTACGCCATTTCCATATTCATGATCATTTATTAATTTTGAAGCTTCCTCAAAAGTTTTAACTCTAACTACAGATAGAACTGGGCCAAATATTTCCTCTTTATAAATCCTCATATCTTTTTTCACGTTATCAAATAAACAGCCACCAATGTAAAAACCATTTTCATATCCTTGTAACTTTAAATTTCTTCCATCGACAACTAATTTCGCACCCTCTTTTACACCCAAATCAACATAACTTTTTACTTTTTCTAAATGTTCTTTAGTGACTAAAGGGCCCATTTCTGAGTTTTTGTCCATTCCTGGTCCAACTTTTAAAGCCTCTGCTTTTTTTGATAATCTAGACACTAGTTCATCTCCAATATCACCAACTGCTACAGCCACTGACTGAGCCATACATCTTTCTCCAGCGGAGCCATAAGCTGCACCCATTAAGCCATTCACAGCACCATCTAAATCACAGTCTGGCATCACTACTAAATGATTTTTAGCTCCTCCTAATGCCTGAACTCTTTTTTCATTTTTTGCTGAATTTTCATAAATATATTTAGCAATAGGAGTTGAACCAACAAAACTAACTGCTTTAATATCTTTGTTATTTAAAATTGCATCTACTGCTTCTTTGTCTCCATTTATCACATTAAATACACCGTCTGGAAGACCAGCTTCTTTCAATAATTCTGCTAATCTTACTGCACAAGAGGGGTCTTTTTCCGATGGCTTTAATATAAATGTATTTCCACATGCAATAGCAATTGGAAACATCCACATTGGAACCATAGCTGGAAAATTAAATGGTGTTATTCCAGCAACAACACCTAGTGGTTGACGCATTGACCAGCTGTCAACATCTGTACCTACATTTTCTGAAAATTCTCCTTTAAGTAAATGTGGAACTCCACAAGCAAATTCTACAACTTCTAATCCTCGTGTTAGTGAGCCTTTTGCATCCTCATAAACTTTTCCGTGTTCAGAAACAATTAATTGTGTCAATTCATCAGAATTTTTTTCAATTAACTCTTTAAATTTAAACATTATCCTTGCTCTTTGAAGTGAAGGTTTTAATGACCATGTCTCAAAAGCTTTTTTTGCAATTACTACTGCTTGGTCTAAGTCACTAGAGGAGGCAAGTCTTACTTCCTTTTCCTGTTCGCCAGTAGCGGGATTAAAAACTTTTCCTTTTTTATCTGAACTTCCGGGAATTATTTTTCCACCTACAAAATGTTCAATTAATTTCATGAATAGGATCTTTTAGAGTAAAAATTCTTATTAGTCTATTGTTTAAATATTGGCTGTTGCTAACATTTTCTTTATTTCAGCGATTGCTTTTGCAGGGTTTAAACCTTTAGGGCATGCACTAGTACAGTTCAAAATAGTATGACAACGATACAATTTAAGTTCATCTGCTACTTTTTTTAATCTAGCTTGTCTTTCCTCATCTCTACTATCAATAATCCATCTATAAGCTTGTAATAAAACTGCTGGTCCTAAGTACTTATCTCCATTCCACCAATAACTTGGGCAAGAAGTAGAACAACATGCACACATAATACATTCATAAGCACCATCAAGCTTAGCTCTATCTTCTTTTGACTGTATCAGTTCAGCTGACTCAGATTTTGAACTCGATTTTAACCATGGCTCAATAGATTTATATTGTTTGTACAATCCATCTAAATCTCCTATCAGGTCTTTTTTAACTTTTAAGTGTGGCAAGGGATAAATATCAATATCTCCATCAATACTTTCATGAGGAGTTGTACAAGCAAGACCATTTTTACCACCCATGTTCATTGCACACGATCCACACACACCGTGAGCACATGATCGTCTGTAAGCAAGAGTGGGGTCTATTTCATTTTTAATTTTATTTAAAATATCTAATACTTTTGATGGGCAATTATCCATATCAACTTCATAAGTGTCGACTCTCGGACTTTCTCCTGAAGATGGATCCCATCTATAAACATTAACTTTTCTTAAATTTTTTGAGCCGGTTTTATCTTTAAAATATTTACCTTTTTTCGTTTTGGAATTCTCAGGTAAACTGATTTGCACCATTAATATACTCTCTCCTGAGGTGGAAAATACTGTACTTCATTGGTCAACGTAGACTTATGAACATCTCTATAACTTATTTTTGATTTTTTTCCATCACACCAAGCTAATGTATGTTGCATAAACTTCTCATCATCTCTTTTTGGATAATCTTCTCTTGCATGAGCTCCTCTACTTTCTTTTCTACTATAGGCAGAGTCAACTGTCACAACAGCTTGTCTTATCAAATTATCAAATTCTAAAGTTTCTACTAGGTCAGTATTAAATATTAAAGATTTATCTTTAACCGATAAAGAGTCCATTCCATCAAACGTTTTTCTTATTTCATCAACACCCTCTTTAAGTGTTTTCTCTGTTCTAAAAACTGCACATTTTGATTGCATTGTTTTTTGCATGGACAGTCTTAGTTCAGCAGTACCAATATCTCCATCAGAGTTTCTAATCTTATCAAAACGATCTAAACATTTTTGAGTTTCTGACTCACTAATTTTCTCATGTGGTGTACCAGCTTTAATTAGTTCAGCAGCTCTTTTTGCAGCTGCTCTTCCAAAAACAACAAGATCAATTAAAGAGTTAGACCCCAATCTATTTGCTCCATGAACCGAAACACAAGCTGCTTCTCCAATGGCCATTAGTCCTGGAACAGTTTTTTCAGAACCATTTACAGTCAAAACTTCTGCTTTATAATTAGTTGGTATACCACCCATGTTATAATGAACTGTAGGAACAACTGGAATTGGTTCCTTAGTAACATCTACATTGGCAAATAATCTTGCTGCATCTGTTATACCTGGCAATCTACTTTCTATAATTTCTTTATCTAGATGACTTAAGTTCAAATGAACATGATCTTGATCTTTTCCTACTCCTCTTCCTTCATTAATTTCTATTGACATTGATCTACTTACAACGTCACGAGATGCTAAATCCTTAGCTTTAGGCGCGTATCTTTCCATAAAT
>CACDNT010000034.1 GCA_902554195.1 uncultured Pelagibacteraceae bacterium | reverse complement strand
GGAAAAACTACTTTTATTAGATATCTAATCAACAATTTTCAAAAACAAAATGGACTTAAAATAACTGAAGTAACAAGTCCTACATTCAATTTATTAAATGAATATAAAATAAAACAAATCAAAATTAATCATTATGATTTATTTAGAATAAATAGTTTTGATGAAATTCACAATTTAGGATTATTTGATGATATTACTAATGCTATTACATTAATTGAATGGCCACAAAAAATAAAACCAAAACCAAAAAATTTGATAGAATTAAATTTTGAATATGGAAATGATTACAAGAAACGAAAATTAAAAATTAAGGGTTTAAATTTGTAATTATAAATAAATGCAAAATCTTAAAAAATTAAAAGGTGATGCTTCACATAGAAAGTTTTTCAGAAAGAAATCCAATTATGGTAATTCTATTGTAATTCTTGCAAAAAAGGACAAATTTAAAAATCTTCTTGTTTATGATGCAATTAGCAAAATTTTAAATAAAAACAAAATTCTAGCTCCAAAATTATATCGAGAGAATTATAAGAATAATTATATTGAGGTTGAGGATTTTGGAAATAAGACAATTATTAAAATTTTAAAGAAAAAAAAAAATAAAAAGTTATTATATTTTAAAGATATAATAAAATTGCTTAATAAAATACAGTCAATAAAAGATAAAAAGATAAGAAATTTTAGAAATAAATATTATCGAATACCTGAGTATAAAAATGAAATATTAATTAAGGAAGCTAATTTATTTTGTGAGTGGTATGTGAAAAAAAATTTGTCAAAAAATAAGAGACAAGACTTTAATAAAAAATTTAAAAAAATAATTAAAACTTTATCTTTATGTCTTAAGATGAAAAAAAATGTATTTGTTCATAGGGATTTTCATGTATCAAATTTAATGTTTGTTAATAACAGAATAGGTGTAATTGACAGTCAAGATGCTTTAATAGGAAATAAAGCTTATGATTTAGCTTCTTTAGTAGATGATGTGAGAATAAGAACCTCAAAAGTTCTAAAAAAAAAGATTTTTAATTTTTATTTAAGTATTCAAAAAAAAATTGATAAGAAAAAAATAAAAAATGATTTTGAAATTTTATCTGTTTTAAGAAACCTAAAAATAATTGGAATATTTACACGTCTGGCAATCCGAGATAAAAAAAAGGATTATTTGAAATTAATACCTTATGCATGGGAATTAATTTCTTTAAGAGTCAATGAAAATGAAATTTTCTTAGATTTAAAAAAATTACTAAATGATAATTTTAAAAAAAATTTATGAAAATTAATAATGCTTTTATTCTCTGCGCTGGATTTGGTAAAAGACTAAATCCTTTAACACTTAAAAAACCCAAACCATTACTTCAAATTAAAAATCAAACAATTTTAGAGGACTGTATTAATACTGTAATAAAATTAAAAGTTGATAATATTTTCCTAAATACTTTTTATTTAAGTGAACAGATTATTGACTTTTTTAAAAATAAAAATTTTTCAGTAAAAATCAAAATTATAGAGGACGGTAAAGAAATTTTAGATACTGGTGGAGGAATTTTAAATTTGATCAACCATTCAGATTGTGAGGATTTTTTTGTTTTTAACCCCGATACTATTTGGAATGAAAATTATGTGAGTGAAATTAATGATATGCAAAAATATTATTTCCAAAATAAATTAAATAATATTCTTTTATTAGTTAATAAAAAACTAAGTTTTGATAACAACTTAGAGGGCGATTTTGATTTACAAGATAATATAATTAAAAAAAGTTATGAAAAAAACTTTATATATACTGGTTGTCAAATTTTGAGTAAAAACTTATTTACTGAATATGAGTTAGAAAACTTTTCACTCACTAAAATTTGGAATAAATTATTAATAAAACAACAATTAAATGGATTTGAGAGCACCAATAAATTTTACCATCTAACTAACTTAGAAATTTTTAAAAAACTAAAAGGTTCTTAGATCTCTCTTTATCTAGATATTTACATTCATTTATTTTCAAATTTTCACCGAAATTAATTATTAAGGGATTTCCTGTTGGAATTTCTAAACTTGTGATTTGATTGTTATCTAAATTGAGCAGATATTTACATAAAGCTCTTATTGAGTTTCCATGTGCTGTAATTAATATATTTTTATCTATTAATTTAGGTTGTATTTCTTTTTTGAAATACTCCAAAACTCTGTTGTATGTATCTTTTAAAGACTCTGTGTCAGGAATGAACTCTTTGGGTATTTTTTCATATGTCTCAATATTTAGTGGATGATAAGAGCTTTCTCTACTGAGCTTTCCAGGTTTGATATCCCAAGATCTTCGAAATTCGAAAACTTTATCTTCACCAATTTTATTTGCAGTCTCAATCTTATTCAATCCTGTGAGTTCACCATAGTGTCTTTCGTTAAGCTGCCACGCTCTTACAAAATCTTTTTTTGATTTTAATACTTTTTGTATTATTTTAAGAGTATGGTTTGCCCTCACTTGAAATGAGGAATAATAAAAATCTATATTTATATTTTGATTTTTGATAAGTAAACCAGCTTTCTCAGCTTCAATTTTACCTTGATCTGTTAGATCAACATCAACCCAACCAGTGAATCTTTTTTCAAGATTCCAAGTACTCTGACCATGTCTTACTAATACTAAAAAACTCATCTTGTCATATCTAAAAATAATTTATAAAAAAATCATTTAACTAAATGTCAAAATTTTTTTCTACATATAAAATAATATTTTATTTAATTAATATCATTTTAATTATTTTATATCTTTATCCTGGAAGTCTATTAGGCTGGATAATTTATGGCAATAAAAGTATACAACCTCAAATAACACCAAATTTTATTATATCATCAAATCATTTTTATGTATTTATGTTAATTTCAATTATTGGTTTTTTAACTTTTGCTAATTCCAAGATAAATATCTTATTAACATTATATTTGATTTTTCTTTCTATTATGCTTGAAATTTTTCACCTACTTATACCTGAAAGAACTTTTCAATGGTCTGATTTATTTGGAAATTTATTAGGTGTTATTGTTGTAATTCTTCTCAATAATTTTATAAATAAATATGGGGGATTTAAAAAATAAATTATTAATTTTTATTTATTTTTTTACAATCGGCTGTTCATCAATTCCTTCAAACACTTCCAATAGTTGTTTGATTTTTAGTGAAAGATATTTATGGTATAAACATTCAAAAAAAGTTGAGCAAAAGTGGGGCACACCCATCTATATTCAATTAGCTATAATAAAAATGGAGTCTGATTTTGATTGGTTTGCTAAACCGGCAAGACAAAAAATTTTTAAAGTAATACCTTATAAGCGACCCTCTAGCTCTTTTGGTTATTCGCAAGCAGTAAAAGGAACTTGGGAGCAATATAAAAGAGAAACTGGTAATAAATTAGCAACAAGAGCAAGATTTAAAGATAGTGTTGACTTCATTGGATGGTATACAAATAAATCAGAAAACATTTTAAAGATATCAAAAAAAGATGCTTTTAAACAGTATCTTGCATATCATGAAGGATGGGGAAATTATAAAAATTATAAAAAAAATAAAAAAGTAATTGGACTAGCTAAAAAAGTCGAGAGACAATCTAATAAATACAAAAATCAATTATTGAAATGTAAAAGCACATTAAACAAAAAAAAGTATATTATTTTTTAGACAATTCTTTTTTTAGTTCTAAGTCAACTATATCAATCCTTTTTGTATTTTTTGCTAATGCGAGATACATGGAAGGAGTGACATATAAAGTAAAGAAAGTTGAAATAATCATTCCTCCTAATATTGTAGAACCCACTGCTAATCTTGAACCCTCTCCTGCACCTGGGCCAAAATTTCCAATCACTAAAGGCATCATTGCAATCATCGTACTTAGTGATGTCATTATAATCGGTCTAAACCGAACAGCGCACGCTTCTTTAACAGCTAATTCAATAGTTTTTCCACTTGATCTAATTTGGTTTGCGTAATCTACAATTAAAATACTGTTCTTGGTTGAGATACCAATTAGTATAATTAATGCAATTTGAGAAAAAATATTTACTGAGCTATTTAAAAATAAAATAAACACTAATCCTCCAAAAATAGCCAAAGGCACAGTTAAGATTATTACAAATGGATGAATAAATGAGTTGAATGTTGCAGCCATAACCAAATAAGCAGTTAGTAAAGCTAAAGCAAAAATTATAAATAATTCATTACTTGTCTCTTTAATTTCTTCTGACTTTCCTTTCCAAGTAATTTGGTTTTCCGGTGCTAAATCAACCATCACGTTTTCGAAGTATTTGATCGCTTCTGTTAATGTATACCCCTCACTGATATTTGCAGAAATTGTTACTGCTCGTTGTCTATTATATCTAGCGAGTTCCTTTGCTGAACCTTCTTCTTTAAAACTAACAAGATTTGCTAAAGATATCAATTTTCCATTTGTTTCAGAACGAACAAATATTTTTGAAACACCCTCTTTATTTCGTCGATCAGATAAATATTGTTGAACAATTATTGGATATTCTTTGCCTAGTTTATTAAAAGTTGTTATTTTTTTACCCCCATAAAGTGTTTCGAGTGTTTCACCAATTGATCTAGTCGAAACACCTAAATCTTTGGCTTTATTTTTATTTATTATTAACTTTACCTCTGGTTTGTTTCGATTGTAATCAGACTCAATTCTTGAGAGATTTTTATTAGATCTGAGTGTTCGTATTACTTTTTTTTGTATCGCCTCAAGTTCTTCATAAGTATTTCCATAAATGACCATTTGGACAGGTTTGTTGTAATTTGATACTCTAATAGATTGAGGAGATATAGGAAAAGCTAGGGCTTGAGGTAAAGTCACTATTTTCCCTATTGCTTCTCTAAGAACAACTTGTTGACCTTTTTCACGATTTTTCCAATCATCAAGTAGAGCAATTATAATAAAACTATTATATGAATTAGCTGAATTTCCAAAACCTGGAACACGCATTATAAATCTTGAATATGGACTATCCTCAGCTTGTAGCAAAGGAATAAGTCTTGCCTCTACCTTTTGGGCTTGTTCTTGAGTATATTCAAAAGAACT
>CACDNT010000033.1 GCA_902554195.1 uncultured Pelagibacteraceae bacterium | reverse complement strand
GGATTTTCCAAAAGGGACTAGAACAAATTCACCAAGCTTAAGATTAATTTTACTTTCATAGGTAAAAGGATGATTAAAAATATTTGGTAATAGAATCGGGTATTTCATATTTTTATAATATGAAAAAAAATTAAGAGTGTATTGCTCTTTTATCTACTGATAACGCAGCTTCTTTGACGGCTTCAGAAAAAGTTGGGTGAGCATGACAGGTTCTCGCAATATCTTCAGCACTTGCACCAAATTCCATAGCAACGCCGATTTCAGCAATTAATTCTCCAGCATGAGGACCAATTATATGTGCGCCTAAAACTTTATCTGTCTGAGCATCTGCAAGAATTTTCACAAAACCTTCTGCATCATCTATAGCTTTAGCTCTAGAGTTGGCCATGAATGAAAATTTACCAACCTTATAACTTTTATTTAATTCTTTTAATTGCTCCTCTGTTTTACCAATTGAGGCAACCTCCGGTGAAGTATACACCACACCTGGTATCGTATCATAATTCACATGCCCTGATTGACCTGCAATATTCTCTGCAACTGCTATACCTTCATCTTCAGCCTTATGTGCAAGCATGGGTCCAACAATCACATCACCTATAGCATAAATATTTTCAACATTTGTTTTAAATTTCTTATCAGTTTTAATTCTATTTTTTTCATCTAAACTCACACCTGCATTTTTTAAATTTAAACCCTCTGTATTTGGCTTTCTGCCAACTGAAATTAAAACTACATCACATTCAAAATTATTTTTATTACCATCTTTATCAATTGTTGAAACCACTGCGTCTGAATTATTTTTTTGAATTGTTTCAACTTTATTTTGCATATTAAACTTCATTCCTTGCTTTTTAAGAATTTTCATAAACTCAGACGAAATTTCTTTATCCATACCAGGTGTTATATGATCCAAAAACTCAACAACTTCTACTTTCGCACCAAGTCTTGACCACACTGATCCCATCTCTAAGCCGATATAACCTCCACCAACAACAACCATTTTATTCGGCACTTTTTCTAATTTTAAAGCTCCAGTTGATGAAACTATTATTTTTTCATCTATTTCGATGCCCGGTAGAGATACTGGTACAGATCCTGTGGCTATAACTGTTTTTTCAGTTTGAATTATTGTTTCTTTTTTTTGATCATCTTTTATTAAGATTTCATTTTTTGATTTAAAACTTCCATGACCTTTAAAATAGGTAACTTTGTTTTTTTTTAGAAGAAATTCTACGCCTTTTGTAAGAACAGTGACTGCTTTGTCCTTGCTTTTCATCATTTTATCAAGATTTAGTTTTACTTCTCCTATTTCAATACCTTTATTTGCCAAACCTTTAACTTTCTGAAATTCCTCAGACAAGTTAAGTAAACTTTTTGAAGGGATACAACCAATATTTAGGCATGTACCACCTAGAGATCCCCTGGACTCTATACATGCAGTTTTTAAACCTAATTGGGCAAGTCTAATTGCGCAAACATAACCTCCTGGGCCACCTCCTATAACTACTGCTTGAAATTTTTCTGACATTCTAAATATCCAAAAATAACCTTCTAGGGTCCTCAAGACTTTCTTTAATCATTTTAAGAAATGATACAGACTCTTTACCGTCAATAATTCTATGATCATAAGATAAAGCTAAATACATTACTGGTCTTATCTTGATTTCACCATCCACTACAATAGGTCTATCAACAATATTATGCATTCCTAATACTCCAGATTGAGGCAAGTTTAGAATTGGAGTTGAAAGCATTGACCCATAAACTCCACCATTGCTAATAGTAAAAGTACCTCCTTGAAGATCTTCAATTACAAGTTTTCCGTCTTTTGCTTTTTCAGAAATTTCTTTAATATTTTTTTCAATATCTGCAAAAGATAGTTCGTCCGCTTTCTTTAAAACTGGAACTACAAGACCTTTATCTGTTCCAACTGCAAAACTTATATTATAATAATTTTTGTAAACAATTGTATCTCCATCTATTTCAGCATTAATAGCTGGAAAATTTTTTAAGGCTACTATACAAGCCTTAACAAAAAATGACATAAAGCCAAGCTTGATACCATATCGACTTTGGAAATCTTCCTGGTTGTGTTTTCTCATGTTAATTATATTTGTCATGTCCACTTCATTAAAAGTAGTTAGTAAAGCTGCATTCTCCTGGGCTTGTTTCAGTCTTTTTGCTATAGTTTGTCTTAACCTAGTCATTTTAATACGCTCTTCTTGACCATATTTTATTTTTCTTTCTGAAGGTGGAGGATTAACTCCCATCAAGCTTATTAAATCACCCTTAAGTATTCGTCCATCTTTCCCAGATCCTTTTATTGACTTAACATCAATATTGTTTTCATCTACCATTTTTCTTACAGCTGGAGATAATGTTTGACTTTCCTCAGTAGAATTTTCCTCTATGTGACTATTTTTTACTTCCTCTGTTAAAACTAGTGGTTCCTCTTTTAAGTCGTTACTATTATTCTCTTCTTCGAATATATCTAATTCCGCTTGTTCTTTAATTGGATCTAACGTGATTACATTGTCTTTTTCTTTAATCTCTTCTTTTTTTTGTAAATTTGAGGGCTGAATTTTCTCTATCTTATTTGGTCTTTTTACTTCACCTTCAATTTCAGTAACCAAACCTAAAATTTCTCCAACTTTAACAGTTGACCCATCTTGAGAGTTAATTTCAATTAATTTTCCTGTGACTGGAGACGGTACTTCTAAATTAACTTTGTCAGTCTCTAATTCAACAATAGGCTCATCTGCATCAACCGTTTCGCCTTTATTTTTTAACCATTTAGATACTGTAGCTTCTGTAATACTTTCACCTAAAACTGGGACTAATATTTTTTCGCTCATTTTTAAATTATTCAAAAACCTTCTTAATAATTTCTTGTTGTTGTGAAATGTGTCTTTTTGCATAACCAGTTGCTGGTGATGCATCTGGACTTCTTCCAATATAAGAAATCTTTTTATTATTAGCCTTTATATTATCTAATGTCCATTGGATATAATCTCTAGCAGAAAACCATGCTCCCATATTTTTTGGCTCTTCCTGACACCAATAAAATTTAGCTTTTTTAGCATAAGGTTTTAGCTCTTTTGCAAGTGCCTTAGCTGGAAAAGGATAAAGTTGCTCAATTCTATAAAATATAAGATCATCTCTTTTAAATTTTTCTCTAGCCTCAAGCAAATCAAAATAAATTTTTCCTGAACATAAAATTACTTTTTTAATTTTTTCCTTTTTTTTCAATTTAATAAAACCTTTTACCTTTGGATCTATTGCGTGATCCCACAAGACTCTATGAAATGTGTTTTTTTTACTAAAATCACTTAAGCTTGAGACACAATGTTTATGTCTAAGTAAAGATTTTGGAGTCATTATAATTAGAGGTTTTCTAAAATCTCTATGCATTTGTCTTCTTAGTGCATGAAAATAGTTTGCAGGTGTTGTGCAATTCATTACCTGCATATTGTCATTTGAACATAATTGTAAAAATCTTTCTAATCTAGCAGAAGAATGCTCCGGACCTTGACCTTCATAGCCATGAGGCAATAACATAACTAACCCAGAAGCTCTTGACCATTTTCTTTCTCCTGAAGCAATAAATTGATCTATGACTACTTGAGCACCATTAGCAAAATCACCAAATTGAGCTTCCCAAATTGTAAGTGTATTAGGTTCAACTAAACTATAACCGTATTCAAAGCCTAAAACAGCTAATTCAGATAAGAAACTGTCTACAATTTCAAAATTCTTTTGATTTTCAGATATTTTGTTTAACGGAACATATCGAGAATTATCTATTTGATTTCTTAATACTGAATGTCTTTGACTAAATGTACCTCTTCCCGAGTCCTGACCAACCAATCTTACTGGGTAACCTTCCTCTAACAAAGATCCAAACGCCAAAGCTTCAGCTGTGGACCAATCAATTTTTTCCTCATTATTAACGTTTGATTTTCTATTTTCGAAGACTTTAGCGATAGTTTTATGGATGTTAATTTCTTTAGGTATTGTATTTATTTTTTCAGAAATATTTTTTAATTTTTTAATATCATAACCCGTAACGCCTCTTTTATCTTTTCCTCTCTCTGGTTTATATCTTGACCATGTCCCCTCAAACCATTCAATTTTAGGCTTATAATTTTTTGCATTCTTATATTGATCATCAAGTAATTCCTTAAATTCTTTTATATATTTTTTAAAATAATCATCAGTAATTGATCCTTCATTAATTAATTTTTCACCATAAACTTTAATGGGTGAAGGGTGTGAACGGATTTTTTTATACATTAATGGTTGAGTAAAAGACGGCTCATCCCCCTCATTATGACCAAATCTTCGATAACAAATTAAGTCTATAACAACATCCCTGTTAAATTTTAATCTAAAGTCAGTTGCTATTCTTGCAGCATAAACAACTGCCTCGGGATCATCACCGTTAACATGGATGATTGGCGCTTCAACCATTTTAGCAATATCAGAAGGGTAAGGTGATGATCTTGCAAATCTTGGACTTGTAGTAAATCCTATTTGGTTGTTCACTATAATATGGATAGTTCCACCTGTATTATGTCCTGGAAGACCAGACATTGCAAAACATTCTGCTACAACTCCTTGGCCTGCAAAGGCTGCATCTCCATGAATTAAAATTGGTATAACTTTATTTCTCTCTCTATCCTCATGGAAATATTGTTTAGCTCTTGTTTGTCCTAAAACTACAGGATTCACTGCTTCAAGATGAGATGGATTATCTGTAAGACTTACATGCACTTGATTTCCATCAAATTCTCTGTTTGACGACGCACCTAAATGATATTTGACATCTCCTGTGTCGTCCTCTGATTTTGAACTAATCTCTCCAGCAAATTCATTAAAAATTCTTTTATATGATTTTTGTAATACATTGGCTAAAACGTTCAATCTTCCTCTATGGGACATTCCTATTTTAACCTCTTTTACTTTTGATTGACCACCAATTTTAATTATTTGCTCAAGAGCGGGGATTAAACTTTCACCTCCATCTAAACCAAATCTTTTTGTACCAACGTATTTTGTGTGTAAAAATTTTTCAAAACCTTCAGCTTGAATTAATTTTTTAAGAATGGCTTCTTTTCCATTCTGAGTGAATTTAAAATCATCTGCTTTTTCAAC
>CACDNT010000032.1 GCA_902554195.1 uncultured Pelagibacteraceae bacterium | reverse complement strand
TTAGTGCACCGAAATGTCTTTTTTCTATCAAAAGCACTTTATCAATATCAGCTTGTGATAGCTCGTATTTACCCATTAAATATAATACCGTTGCTCTTTTATTCCAAGCTTCTGCCCAATTAGGATCAAGTTTAATGACTTCAGTAAATTTATCATATGCACTATCAAGTTTATTCTCCATCATTGCAGATGAACCATCAGCTAATAACTTTGTTAAATTATTTTTAGTTGGATGAGTAGTCCAAAGATCCCAAATTTTATCCTCTATTTTTTTTGAATTTTCAAAGTTTAAAGCACTTTTTAATTGAACAAATAATTTATCAATTTCTTTTTTATTATCGTCAGCCAATAAAGACGATGAAAATAAGAAAAAAATAAAAATGAATAAAATTTTTTTCACTTACTTAGACATTGGAGTAGCGCCAGTTTCTAAACTAACAATTTTTCCGTCTTTATATCTATAAACCGCCATTACAGCTTCAACATTTCCGTCATTAAATGTTACAAAAGAATGGTGTACACCCACTTCATCATTTTCATATACAACCCTAGTTTTATCTTGATTGATATCTCCACTCATTGCCCATTTTATAACATCAGCTTTTCCTAAAGAATTTCCAGATTTATGCATTGTGAATTTAAAATCATCATGCAAAAGTTCATTCATAGTTGCCTCATCTTTTTTGTCTATTGCATCAGTATATCTTTTTAATATCGACATTTTATACTCCTTTAATTATTATTCCGTTACCAATTGAGTTTTCTAAACGGATTTGTTTAATTGGTTTGTATTCATCAGAGTTATACCACTCTAAAGCTTTTTCATAACTTGGAAATTTAATAACAACTGTTCTAGGATATGCCCAAGTTCCTTCTAATACTTTTGTTTCACCACCTCTAACAATATATTCTCCACCAAATTTTTCAGCAATCGGTTTCACTTTTTCTACGTACTCTTTATATTCCTCAGGTTTTTTTACATCTATGTTGAATATCGCAAACCCTGACATTAAGTGTAAATTTTATCAGCTAAACCGTAGCATAAAATTGCACTCATAATCGTAAATACAAACGGTGCAATAACACCCTCGTTTGTAGTTTTTTCATTCACGCCTGTTTTATTTATTTTAATAGAATAAAAGTTACATAAAAAAATACATAGATTATTTATAAAAACTAAATTTAAGAATCCCCATGTATTTTCCAAACCCCCAGGTCTTATAAAACCTACATAGATTGACATTAAAAATACAGCAAGCATAAATGCTCCTGCCATTCTAATCATTATTGCTCCACTTGGATCTATACCAAATCTTTCCATAAAGCTTTTGGTGCCAAAAATAGTTTGAAATGCGTAAACACCAACTCCAATAAAATGAACTAAGTAAATTATTAAATAAAATATCCCATTAAATTTTTCTATCATTTTGTCTCCTAATCGTTAAAAACCATTCTCATTTCATCCTGAATTGTACCTTCTTTAAAAACATCCTTCATTTTTTTCTGAAGTTCAATGAATTCAGGATCAGCTGACATGTTTGTATCATTTTCAAACGCTTTATCAGTAAACTGTTCACCCACAAGTGTTTCTCTTACCGTCCTTGGGTTTCCACCAATTTGAAATGAAAAGTAAACTTCATGTTCTGGATAATGTTTTTTTCTAACTTTTGCTAAGCCTTTAGAGATTTCCATAGCCTCACCAAGTTTATCATCATAAACCCCAATAGTTCTTGTGTAGATTGCTTTCATAAATCTTCCTCTTAAGCGTTATAGTCCATTACTTGATCAGTACACTCAGTAAATTTATGAGGCTCAAAGAAATCATTCATTTGACCTAATTGATTATTGATATCCGCTTCACTGTTAGCTTTCCACCAACAAAACATTTGCATTGTATCACCTGGGGTGTTCCACGTCATTTGGCATGCTGCCTTATCACTTGTCATTGATTTAACAATATCTTCCATTTTCATTGAAGCTACTGTTTCACTAAATTTAGCTTTCATCTCTTTTGATTTGAAAGTGTGAGTTACCATATAGTTTTTCATTTTTTCCTTTCAATTATTTTGCTTTAGTTAAGTGATAAACTGAGTAACTATCTAATACTGCTGACATAATAGGTTTTGATACTTCAGTTCCTTCTATAAATTTATATAGAGCTGCTTCGTCAGTACAAAAAATTTTAAACATAACAGTGCTTTTATCTGGTGTTACTGTTCCAATTGTTTTTTCCACTACTGCAACTTTTGCTCTTTCTGCCAAACCCTCAGGTGATTGCATAAAACCCATGAATTTTTCAAACATACCTTCTTTTAGTTTAGCAACTACTAACATTTCTTTTTCCATATCTATCTCCTTAATATAATGTTTGTACTACTTTTTTTACTCTTTCAGCTCCATTAGGCACTAAAGCTTCAACGAACGTATGACATTTGTCAGTTTTAGCTTTGTCGTATTTTGAGCCATAATGTTTATCTACTGCTTTGTTTACTCCAGCATCCCAATCTTTTTCTGGAATACCTATTTCAAGCGCATAGGTTTTTAAAACTTTCACAGTTGAAATTGATTTTTCTTTCATTCCATACTCAAATTTTTCACCTGATGGAAGAAAGTAGTTAGCCATATAAATACCAACACAATCCCATGCTTTTGATTTATCTTTATCATTCATTCCTGCATTAGCAGATGTAAAGATTAAAAAAGATAAAATTATAATAATTTTTTTCATAATCTCCCGAGGTTAAATAATATTAATATAAAAATGTAACTGTTTTGTTACATGCCTGGTATGCGTTATTATAACCAGCTAGGAATAGGGAGGTTTTTTTCCTTTAAAAAAGATTTATTAAACATCTTTGAGTTGTATTTATCTGATCTATCACAGAGAATTGTTACAATTGTTTTTCCTGGACCTAGCTCTTTTCCTAATCTAATTGCACCTGCAATATTTACTCCACAACTAGTTCCTAAACTTAACCCCTCATGCTGTATTAAATCATAAAGCACGGGTAAAGACTCTTGATCACTGATTGAAAAAGCACCATCAATTTTAGCTTCAGCAAAGTTTTTAGTTATTCTGCTTGAACCAATACCTTCAGTTATTGATCCACCCTCAGCTTTAAGTTCACCATTCATAATATGATTATAGAGTGCAGAGCCTGTTGGATCTGATAAATAAATTTTTATATTATTATTTTTTTCTTTGAGAAATTTACTTACACCACCGATAGTGCCCCCAGTTCCTGATGCGCAGACAAAGCCATCTACTTTACCATCAGTTTGTTCCCAAATCTCTGGTCCAGTCGTTTCGTAATGACCTTTTGCATTAGCAGTGTTATCAAATTGATTTGCCCAAACTACACCCTTGTTATTTGTGCTTTTTAATTCCTCTGCTAGACGACCTGCAACTTTTACATAATTGCCATCATCCTTATAAGGTTTGGGTGGTACCAATCTTAGATCTGCACCAATATTTTTTAGAGTGTCTTTTTTTTCTTGAGTTTGGTTATCATTCATAACAATTATAGTTTTGTAGCCCAAAGAATTTCCTAAGAGACATAAACCAATTCCAGTATTACCCGCAGTACCTTCAACAACAATTCCACCTTCCGAAATTAGTTTCTTTTCTTGTGCATCTTTTATAAGTGCTAGAGCAGCTCTATCTTTAACGGATCCACCTGGATTTAGGTACTCCGCTTTTCCATAAATATTACATCCAGTAATCTCAGAGGCTGCTTTTAATTTTATTAAAGGTGTATTGCCAACCGATTCGATAAAATTATTTTTTATTTGTGACATTAATCTTTATCTTTATCAGTAACAGCATAAGGTTGAAATCCTTTTGTAGCATCACCAACTCTTGTAGCTGGAATTCCTACCATTATTGATTTCTCTGGAACATTTTTAGTAACTACTGCATTTGCACCGATTAAGGAATTTTTACCAACTGTTATTGGTCCTAAAATTTGAGCACCAGATCCGACAACAACATTATCCTCTAAAGTTGGATGTCTTTTAGTATTTCTTTGATCATTAGTGTTTATACTTGGAGCAATTCCACCTAATGTAACATTATGATAAATAGTAACATTGTTTCCAATCTCAGAGGTCTCACCGATAACAACTCCCATACCGTGATCAATAAATAAATTTTTTCCAATCTTTGCCTTTGGATGAATTTCTATTCCTGTTAAAAATCTTGAAAATTGAGAAATGATTCTTGCAACTAAATCAAATTTTGCTATTGCAAAAAAATTTGCAATTTTATGAAAAAAAATAGCCTTAACCCCTGGGTAAGTTAATACAAGACTTAACTTAGATTTTGCCGCAGGATCTCTGTCTATTATAGATTGTAAAAAATCAGTCATCTAATTTTGTCAGCTTGATAAAAATAATTAATGTCTATATAGTGTTTTTAAACAGTATTTAAAGGAGAAATAATGTACAAAAATACTAATTGTTTTCATCTAGCAATCCCATGTGGAGATCTAGAAACAGCAAAAAAGTTTTACAGCGAAACTTTGGGCTGCCGACTTGATAATTCAGCACAAGAGTGGGCTGATGTCGACTTTTGGGGAAATGAATTAACTCTCCATGCAAGTGAGCATAAATTAGATAACGAGAGACACGATGTAGATATGGGTAACGTTTCTGTTCCACACTTTGGAGTTCATTTATCAAGAAAAGATTTTGATACTTTAAAAAATAGATTAAAAGAAAAAGGTGCAAAGTACTATGATGAACCTTATCTAAGATTTAAAGGAACGAAATACGAGCAAGAGACATTTTTTGTAAAAGACCCTAACGAAAATATTCTAGAGATTAAAACTTTAACAGCTAATCCAGAATAATTTTAGTTTAGATGGAATACCTGGTATTAGGTTTTATTACCGGGCTTAGTTTAATCCTAGCGATTGGTGCACAAAATATCTTTGTAATAGAGCAAGGGCTTAAAAAACAGTATGTTTTTTTAGTCTGTTTAGTTTGTTCCTGTTCAGACCTAATTTTAATATTTTCAGGCATTCTTTTATTTCACTTTTTTCATCAATATTTTAATATATTTGTAGAGCTAATTTTAAACATCTGTTTAATAATTTTTTTAATTTATTTCATATATTCAAAAATCAAATCTTTTAGTGTTAGTGTTAATTTCAATATTGAAAAAAAAGAGACCACTACTGCTAAGATTATATTAAAGACACTTGGTTTCACTTACCTAAATGCTCATGTTTATTCCGATACAGTTTT
>CACDNT010000031.1 GCA_902554195.1 uncultured Pelagibacteraceae bacterium | reverse complement strand
CATAAACTTTTGACGCTCCTAATTTTAATTGAATTGGAACTTTATTTTTTGTAAGCTGTCTAAGTTCTTCTACTTTTAATGCTAGATCGTCTGGACCTAACCAGTCAGGATGTCTAGCAGGAGATCTTTGGTCAATACCTGATGGTAGTGATCTCATTTCAGCAACTTGGTCGGTTACTTTTTGACCCATTAAGTGACCACCCATACCAACTTTTTGTCCTTGTCCAATAAAAACTTCTATTCCATCAGCTAGTTGAGCATGATGTGGGTTAAATCCATATCTTGATTGAATACATTGATAAAACCATTTTTCAGAGTATCTTCTTTCATCAGGTATCATTCCACCTTCACCTGAACATGTCGCGCTACCTGCCATTGTAGCACCTCTTGCTAATGCAGTTTTTGCTTCATAAGATAAAGCACCAAAACTCATACCAGTAATATAAACTGGAATATCTAATTCAATTGGATTTTCACATCTTGGTCCAATAACAGTTTTAGTTTCACATTTTTCTCTGTAACCTTCGATTACAAACCTTGTAAGTGTTCCTGGTAAGAAAACTAAATCATCAAATGTTGGAATCTTTTTCATTAATGCCATTCCACGCATTCTGTATCTTCCTAACTGAGATTTAATATGAATATCATCAATTACTTCTGGTGTGAAAATAGCATTGTGACCTAATAAACTTTTGTTTCTGCCACCGTTAGAACTTAAATGGACGTCAGCTTTTCCACCTACGTTACCATTAGTTTTTAATTTACCATTTTTTTTCTTTTTTTTCTTAGCCATTAAATTGCTCCTTTTTTCTCAGTAGGTTCTAAGTTATCGTAATTCCAAAGTTTTTTACCCGCTACAATTTTTTTCATTTTACTTACGTCAAAATTTTCACCGATTTCAGCAACCTTTAATTTCCTCTTTAACCAGTCTTGATCACTTTTAGTCAATTCGGCGTCTACAGCATCACTACCATAAGAGCCAATTTCTCCACCTACGAAAATTGTCCCATCATACATCGAATCACCTAAATTTATACCGACGTCTCCTAAGATGATGATCCTTCCTCTTTGCATCATAAATCCAGTAAACGCACCCGCATCACCACCTATAATTATTGTGCCACCTTTCATATCAATACCTGTTCTTGCACCAACACTACCTTTACAGATTAAATCACCACCTCTGATAGCAGCTCCAAAACAGGATCCAGCATTTTTCTCGATTACAACTTTACCTGCCATCAAATTTTCTGCACAAGACCATCCAACTCTTCCATTGATTCGAACTATTGGACCATCACATGAACCCATTCCAAAATATCCTAAACTTCCCTCAAAAATTAAATTTAATTTATTTAAAATACCAACACCTAAACTATGTTTTCCTTGAGGGTTTTTAATTACAATTGTTCCATAACCTTGTCCCATTAAGTTATCTATTTCTTTATTTGCTTCTGCAGCAGTCATATCTTTTACATCAAGGTCAGTTCTTTTATTAAAATCAACATCATGGGTTCCAAAATAATAGAAATTTTCTGCTTCATCAGGATTGAAAAATTTTTGTTGTGTTCGTCCTGTTAAAACTTCAGTGTGCATACCCATAGCTTGGGCTTTAGTTTTTTTGGAAACACTTTTTATATTTGCCATACTTTTACCTCTCCATCGAACGGGTCATAAGTATCAATTTCTTGTGGTAAAATTGATCGAATTGCTATTTCTTCTGAACCCATTGCTACTAAATCATCAGACTCATACAAAACTAAAGGTTTAGCAGCCATAGTGTCTTTTGCCATACCTAAAGAGTCTTTTGTAGCTACAAAATAAGTAAAAACACCATCTAAACCAGTTAGAGACTCTTTCATGCCTTCTTCTAAAGACGCGCCATCTCTCATTTTTTCTGCTAAATAAACAGCAATAAGTTCTGAGTCACACTCAGACATAAATCTCATTCCTTTATTTTCTAGAGCTCTTCTATTATTCCAATAATTTGTGAGCTGACCATTATGAACAACCGATACATCACTAAATGGATAACCCCAAAAAGGGTGGGCAGATTTAATATCTACACCAGACTCAGTTGCCATTCTTGCATGCCCAATAGCGTGAGTACCAACAAGTTTATCTAAATTATATCTATCACAAACCATCTTAGCATTTCCTAGATCTTTAATTACTTCTAATGATTTACCCATTGAAAGTATTTCTACTCCCGGAATACTCTCAATTTTTTGTGAAAATTCTAATAAATCTTTTTTATTATACTCTATTTCATATCTCAATGAGTAGGGGAGTGTTCTTTCCTCTTTGATAATTTTTGCACCCATTTCATTAAGATAACTATCAACAATTTTTTTTCTTTCATCATAAACAGACACATCTTCAGCGACTGATGTACTACCCTCACCAACATTTTCTCCAACTTTGAAACGCATGATAAAGTTTTTTCCATCAGTGTCTCCATATAAAGCATAACCCGTAGAGTCTTCTCCACGATGTTTTAGAGCTTGCAACATACCTTGAAGCTCATGACCAACTTTTGAAGATTTCCCTCTATGAATTAATCCCGCAATTCCGCACATATACTTTTCCTCTTTCCGTATTTTTTATGGTAAGCAATCTAGATAAGTATCTAGATCCCATTGAGTTGTTGCTCCTAAAAATCTTTCCCATTCGTCATTTTTATACCAATGAAAAACTTTATACATTTCATCGGGCATAGCTGATTTAATTACTTCATCTTCTGATAATCTTTCTAAAGCTTCTCCTAAACTTAAAGGAAGTTTTTTTACATCCTTACCAGCTTTTTGAGCTTCATAAATATTTCTAGATTCAGGATCAGCTGGTTTCATTTTATTACTTATTCCATGATCACAAGCTTTTAATAATGCAGCACCTAATAAGTAAGGATTATGCATTGAGTCAACAGATCTGTATTCAAATCTTCCTGGCGCTGATACTCTTAATCCACAAGTTCTATTTTGGTAACCCCAGTCAGCATAAACAGGTGCCCAAAAACCTTGATCCCATAATCTTCTATAAGAATTTACTGTTGAAGATCCTAAGGCCGTTAAAGCAGGAAGGTGTTCCATAATACCCGCTATCGATTGTAAACCAATTTTACCTGGCAATTGCATATCTTTCGTATCAGGCATAAATGTATTAGTTCCACCTTCAACATAACCAAAAACTTCCTCAACTCCTGGTAAAGATTTATGTCCAAGTTTATTTGTTTTAATTTTTCCACCTTTCCATAAAGACATGTTCGTATGGCAACCACTTGCAGAAACTCCCATAAATGGTTTTGTCATAAAACAAGCAATAAGATTGTGTTCTCTAGCAACCTGAGCACATATTTGTCTATAAGTTGATAGTCTGTCTGCATTTCGAAGAACATTGTCATATGTCCAGTTTAATTCTAATTGTCCTGGTGCATCTTCATGATCTCCTTGGATCATATCTAGACCCATAGCTTTTGCGTATTCAATTACTTTCATGAATACTGGCCTCAATGACTCAAACTGATCAATGTGGTAACAGAATGGTTTTGAAAACCCTTTACCTGTAGGAGTACCATCATCATTTTTTGTTAGCCACATCATTTCAGGCTCAGTTCCAACTCTTAACTCTAAACCATGCTTTTTCTGAAATTCATCCATAAAAATTCTTAAATTTCCTCTACAGTCAGAAGTTAAATGTCCACCAGGGTTATTTCTCTCTTCTCTGTTTCTGAAACATGTTACAAAAACTCTTCCTACTCTTTTGTCCCAAGGTAATTGACAGAAAGTTTCTGGATCAGGGATACCAACTAATTCCATTGCTTCAGGTCCATAACCTATATAATTATTATGACGATCTAAAAATAAGTTTGCTGTAGCTCCGTATACTAATTGAAAACCTTTTTCTGCTGTTCTTTCCCAATGATCTGCAGGTATTCCTTTACCTACAACTCTCCCTGTTACAGAAATAAATTGATAATAAATATAAGTAATTCCTAATTCGTTAATTTTTTCTCTAACTTTTTTTACTTGTTTGTCTCTACCAGGTCGGTTTACGTGCTTTTCTAGATCCGTCATTTTTCCCCTCAATGAATTATAATTTTATTCAAGCGTAACTGAAAAATTTATTAGTGTCTAGGCTAAGAGTTTAACTCCAAGGAAACGGACTGTTCGAAGTAGGGTGAAGTTCGCCCTTCTCGTAACGGTTGAATCTAAACGGTTTTAATAAATCACTTTCGGTACCAAGAATTTCTTTGGCTACAAGTTCACCAACACCAATCATTTTATATCCGTGGTTAGCATCAGCGATCATGTATACGTTTTCAAAAAATCTATCAAAGATTGGAAATGAGTCCGGTGTCATGCACCCAAGACCACCTGATGGACCTTTTCTATATAAATCAGATTTTCCCTCAAATCTTTTTTGGCAATGAGCTAAAGCAGAGCACCACATATCACTAAATGCATCAGTAGTTTGATACTCTGGAGACTCAATTCCATAAGGATCAACATTTACCTGATCAAAATGTTTTTTAACAATGTAAGGAGATGTTCCACCTTGAACTCCTAAACCTTCAATATCAGGTTTATAATAAATTCCCCAAATTTTATCTGTGATTAATTTTTTTGTTTTATCAGAATATAGTGGTGCAGTTGAGTCTACATGAACCACTGGTGGCTGTTTTCCATCATTTGTTTTTAAGTAATCTGGTTCGACACCAATAACCCCTTCTTGGAGCATCCAGTAAGTCCACATGTCAGTTACATGCATTTTACCGTCTTTACCTTTGATATTTGCTGTTTTAGGGAGTTCAAGCATATTCCAAAAATCTCTAGCCCACGGTCCTGCTCCGATTACTACTTGCTCACAATCGATTGTGCCTTTATCTGTCTCAACTCCTGTAACCGCCTTACTATTACTTCCTCTTTTAAATCCTGTAACTTTTACACCTTTCATCACTTGAACACCATTAGAAGTAGATTTATTTTCTAGAGCTTTAATAGAGTCTTTATTAAATGCGTATCCGCCCTTTTTTTCATGAAGAATTGAGGTTATGCCTTTAGCTTGCCAGTCATCAAACATTCCCTTCATGTATTTCATACAATCCTTTTCACCTTCTATAAAATCAGACTCATACCCAATTGCTTTTTGTTGCTCATAAATACTTGCTACGTCTTCATGCATGACTTCAGGTGATATTTGTAAATAACCAACTGGATTATATTTAAATGCCTTTGGATCACTTTCCCAAACAGAGACTGAGTGGGCCATCAATTCTCTCATTGCTGGTTGAAAATAGTTATTTCTAACTACTCCACATGCTATTCCGCTTGCTCCGGCAGCAGTGTCTTTTTTTTCAAGGACTACAATGTCACCAGGATTTTTATAAGTTTCAGATAATTTCCAAGCAGTGCTTAAACCGTGGATACCCCCACCGATTATTACTACTTTTGCTTTTGTCGGTAATGACATATG
>CACDNT010000030.1 GCA_902554195.1 uncultured Pelagibacteraceae bacterium | reverse complement strand
TTTGGAGGTACTACTCAAATTTCAAACAGTGCTCCTAAAATAGTTCTTAATAAAGTAGTAAGTGTTAGATTTGATACTAATGTGAATAATCTACCTTGGGATTTTAAGGCAAAATCGAATGTTATAGATGTGAAAGTTGGCCAAGTTAACAAAATAGAGTTTGAAGTTGAAAATTATAGTAGCGAACCAACTGCCGGTGTAGCAAGTTTTAACGTATCACCAGCAAGTTTTGGAAAATATTATAGCAAACTTGGCTGTTTTTGTTTTGAAAAACAAGAACTAAAAGCAGGAGAAAAAGCCACCTATGTAATGACTTTTTATCTAGACCCTGAAATGATTAATGATCCAAGTGTTAAAAACCTAGAAGATGTAACTATGTCGTATACTTTTTTCTCGACAGATTATTATAAACAATCATAATTCAAAAAATGTCAGCTGAAAAAAAACATGATTATCACTTAGTAGACCCAAGTCCTTGGCCTATTTACGTTTCGTTTTCTTGCTTAGTGTTAGCTATAGGTGCTGTGTATTACATGCATTCAGATGTTTCATGGGGAATGTATCTTGGATTAGCTCTTTTAATTTATGGCGCATATATGTGGTTCAGAGATGTGGTCATTGAAGCAGAACATCAAGGTCATCATACCCCAGTAGTCCAAATTCATCACCGTTATGGAATGACATTATTTATTGCATCTGAGGTAATGTTTTTTGTTGCTTGGTTTTGGGCTTACTTTGACGTTAGTCTTTTCCCAAATGATTTTGTAGGGAACGTTTGGCCGCCTAAAGATATTGTGACTTTTGATCCTTGGGATATACCTTTGATTAACACATTAGTTTTACTATTATCAGGTACAACAGTCACTTGGTCTCACCATTCATTATTAGAAGGTGACAGAAAAGGTTTTATACAAGGATTAGTGCTAACAGTAATTCTCGGAGCATTTTTTACAGCACTTCAAGCATATGAATATCATCATGCTACATTTGCTTTTTCAGATCATATTTATGGTTCTGTTTTTTACATGGCAACAGGCTTTCATGGCTTCCATGTTATAGTTGGAACAATTTTTTTAGCAGTATGTTTATGGAGAGGAAAATTAGGTCATTTTACCAAAGACCATCATTTTGGTTTTGAAGCAGCTGCATGGTACTGGCATTTTGTTGACGTTGTTTGGTTATTTTTGTTTGCTGCAATATATATTTGGGGAAGTTAATTTGATCCTTGAAACATAAGTTTTTATTTTCCGTCTTTATAATTTTCTTTATTTTTGTTTTTATTGGACTAGGTACTTGGCAAATTATCCGTCTAAATTGGAAAAATAATTTAATTTTAGAAATTGAAAATTCATTAAAAAATCCTCCGGTAGAATTAGCTCAATCAAACAAAGAAAATTTTCTAAAAATTAAAACTTCAGGGTCTATAGATTTTGATAAGCAAATTTATTTATACAATTTAAATGAGTCTGGCACTCCTGGATTTGAAGTAATAAATCCAATTACGATTGGGGATGAAAATTTTTTGATAAATAGAGGTTGGATACCATTTGAAAAGAAGGGTGCTCAAGAAATAAACGTATTTGATCAAAAAAATATTATCGGAACCCTAAGATTACAAGGTAGAAAAAATATCTTTAAGCCAGATAATGATTTAGATGAAAATTACTGGTTTAGTTTAAATAGAGAAGATATCTTAAAATTTACAGGTAAAAATTTTTCTAAATATATTATTTATTTAGATGGAAATTATGAGTTGCCCAGACCAAAAAAAATTACTGCAAATATTTCTAATAATCATCAAAAATACGCTATTACTTGGTTTTCGTTAGCGCTTTCAATTCTTTTGCTATATTTATATTTTAGAAAAAAGAATTATTAAATGAATTACATTAGTACAAGAAATAATCAAAAAAACTTTTCTTTTAAAGATGTTTTCCTCAAAGGATTGGCGGACGATGGAGGACTTTTTGTTCCTAAATCAATCAAACAATTCCAAAAGGAAGAATTAGATAATCTAAAAAATCTTAGTTACAATGATTTAGCTGCTGAAATAATTTATCCATTTATAGGAGATTTCATGTCTAAAGATGATCTAATCTCTATGATTTCAAAATCATATTCAAATTTTAGATCTGACGATGTTGTTAAAATTTCTAATCTCGGAAATCTAAAAGTATTAGAACTATTTCATGGACCCACACTTGCTTTTAAAGATATCGCAATGCAACTAATTGGTAATTTTTATCAATACCATTTAGACCGTGATCAAAAAAAAATTAATATAATAGTAGCAACCTCAGGTGATACTGGTGCAGCTGCAATCGATGCTTTAAAAGGAAAAAGCAATTTAAATGTTTTTGTATTACACCCAAATAATAAAATTTCACCTGTACAAAGAAGGTTAATGACAATACATGAGGAGAATAACGTATTTAATATTGCAGTAGAGGGCAACTTTGATGACTGTCAAAATCTAGTAAAAGCGATGTTCAATGATGAAAAATTTTCAAAAGCGATTAATATGTCAGGGGTAAATTCAATTAATTGGGCAAGAATTATTGCTCAATCGGTGTATTATTTTTACGCTTTCTTTAAAGTTGGAAATGGTCAGCCCATATCCTTTTCTGTTCCAACAGGAAACTTTGGTGATATTTATGCTGGATACTTAGCAAAAAAATTAGGCCTTCCAATTGATAAGCTAATCGTAGCTACAAATAAAAATGACATACTTCATAGAGCCATATCAGGCGGCGACTATAGTCAAAAGAAAGTTGAGGAAACAAATACTCCAAGTATGGATATACAAATAGCAAGTAATTTTGAGAGGCTTTTATATGATGTAAAAGATCGTAACTCAGAAGTTACAAAAGGTGTAATGGCTGAAATAAAAAATAATACCTATAAAATTGATAAAAACGATTTAGATAAAATTAAAAAGAATTTTGTATCTGAGATGCTTGATGAAAACGAAACGATTAAAATGATAAAAACTATCAATGATGAACATCAGATGGTAGTTGATCCGCATACCGCAGTAGGTATTGGTGCTGTTAGAAAATTAGGATTAGAAAAAAATTGCATTGTATTATCAACTGCACATCCGTGTAAATTTCCAAAGGCAATAGAAGATGCAATATCCAAAACTGAAAATTTACCAGAAAGTCTTAAATATGTTTATGACAGAAAAGAAAAATTTGAACTTCTTTCAAATGATATTGAAAAAGTTAAAAAATATGTAATGAATTCGATATGAAAATTAAAATAAAAGATCAACTTCCAGATGCAGAGATTTTCCAACTTATTGATGGAGAGCCTCAAAAGAGCAACTTAAGAGAAATCATAGGTAATGGAAAAATTGTTTTGTTTGGTTTACCTGGAGCATTTACATCAACTTGTTCCAAACTTCACTTACCAGGTTTTGTAGCAAATGCAGATAAAATAAAAGCAAAAGGAATAGAAAATATATTTTGTTTATCAGTCAATGACCCTTATGTAATGAATGGCTGGGGAGAGATAAATAATACTGGAGATAAAATTAAAATGTTATCTGACCCATATTTAGCATTTACGAAAGCAATTGGTGCGGAAGTTGATAGAAATGCAAAAGGAATGGGAATTAGATCAAATCGTTATTTGATGGTTATTGAAAATTTTACAGTTATTAAAATTCATGAAGAAGAAGAGACTAAAGAATGCGGCTTAACTTCTGCAGAAAACTTATTGAACAATCTACTATAAATTTGCAGCATCTCTAGCAAGTAAATCCACTTCGTTATTTAATTTATCTGTTGAATGCGCTTTTACCCAGTTCCAACTTATTTCAAATTTACTATTTAGTTGGTCCAATTCTGTCCAAAGTTCTTTATTACTCACCTCTTTTTTATTTGTAGTTTTCCATCCATTTTTTTTCCAATTGTGTATCCACTCTGTTATTCCAGACTTAACATATTTAGAGTCAGTGAAAATTTGAACTTTGCTTCCTTTTGGAATCTTTTTAAGCGCCTCTATAGGGGCTAATAATTCCATTTGATTATTTGTAGTATCTTTTTTACTTCCTTTTATCTCAGTTTTTTCCCCCTCATTTAATATTATTGCTGCCCAGCCACCTTTACCCGGATTGCCAATGCATGAACCATCAGTGTATATTTTAATCATTAATTCAAATAATCTTTATAAGTTCTTAAATTATTGTGTATTACAAGCTTTTGATAGTATTCTCTTGGATCTTTTATTTTAATTAATGCTGTCTTAGGAGTATTTGAATAGTCATAAAGTCTAGTCATAAAATATCTAATTGCAGCACCACGACATAAAATATTTAATGATTTCCTTTCTTTAGCTGAGATTTTCCGAATTTTTTCATAACCTTTTATTAAATTTTTGACCTTCTTTTTGTTCAACACAAACTTTGATTTTTTTTTATCGAAACATAGTGCATTTACACAAATTGCGATTTCATACATAAAATAGTCATTAGCTGCAAAATAAAAATCGATTACCCCTGACAATCTATTATTTTTAAAAAAGATATTATCAATAAATAAATCTCCATGAATTACCCCGTTCGGTAAATTTTTAGGCCATTTTGTTTTAATATCTTTAAAATTATTTTTTAAAAATTTTTCTACATTAGTAAATTTTTTTGACTTAAATCTTATACTTTTCAGTAATGGATTTAGATTTCTAACACCCATAGAGTTTTTTCTAGTAAGATTCATTTTTTTTGTAGATTGGTGCATTTCAGCAATCATTTTGCCAATGTCATAACAGTTTTTAAAATTAAGTGATTTTTTATCTTTTCCATTGAGAAAGGAAACTATGCATGCAGCTTTATTTTTTAAATTAATTAAATACCCACCGCCTTTTTTTGCTTGTGGTTTCGGGCAATTTATTTTTGATTTATTCAATTTATCCATCAAATTCATAAAAAAAGGCAATTCTTTTTTTGATACTCTTTTTTCGAAAATTGTTAGTATAAATTTTTTATTCTTTGATTTTAGTAAATAGTTTGTATTTTCAATTCCTTGTTTTATACCTTTAAATTCTAAAATTTTTTCTATATCAAATTTGCTATTAATATAAGAAATATCTTTTTTACTTATTTTCGTATAAACAGCCATTTTAGTTTAATTTTTTTGGTGCTTTGAAAACAACATTTTCTTTAATTATTTCTACTTCATCTATACTGACTGTAAATTTATTTTTTAGCTCATCTATAAAATTATTGACCAAAATTTCTGGTGCGGAAGCCCCAGAGGAAATTCCAATTATATTTGAGTCTTTAATTAAATCGAATGGTATTTCACTTTGTGAATGAATTAATAGCGATTTAGAGCAGCCAGATTTTTTTGCAACCTCTACTAATCTAACTGAATTAGATGAATTTCTACTACCAATTACAAAAAATAAATCACATTTTTTTGCAATATTTTTTACAGCCAATTGTCTATTCGTTGTGGCGTAACAAATATCTTCTTTCATTGGTTCTTTTATATTAGGAAATCTATCTTTTAAGATTTGAATTATATCTTTTGTATCATCTACTGATAGCGTTGTTTGGGTAACATATGAAATTTTTTTGTTGTTGTGAAGTTTATATTTTTTGGCCTCATCTTCATTTTGAACAAGATCAATTGATCCTTCTGGTAATTGACCCATGGTACCGATTACTTCAGGGTGATTTTGATGTCCTATCAAAATTAAATGATACCCAGCTTTATGTAAATTTTCCGCTTCTCTATGTACTTTGGATACCAATGGACATGTAGCATCTATATAAGTCATGTTATAGTTTTTAGCATCTTCCGGTATTTTTTTTGGAACACCATGTGCAGAAAAAATAACTGGCCTTGTTTTATCTTCTATCTCCTCGAGCTCCTCAACAAAGATGGCACCCTTATTTTTTAAATCGTCTACAACATATTTATTATGGACAATTTCATGGCGAACATAAACTGGAGCACCAAATTTTTTGATTGATTTTTCTACAATTTCTATAGCTCTCTCAACACCCGCACAAAAACCTCTTGGCGCAGAAAGTAATATTTTCAAATGTTTATTTTTCATTTTTTTCAATCAAATACTCAAGCAATATATGTGGAAAGGTCAAAGACGCCAAACCTATAAATATAATTTTAAGAATTGAACTTTCTAAATTGTAAGTATTATTTAGTAAATAAAGGCCAATTGCACAAAAAATAGCTGTAATAATTGTTAGTGGTAAAGCCTTTTTTATAAAGATTTTA
>CACDNT010000029.1 GCA_902554195.1 uncultured Pelagibacteraceae bacterium | reverse complement strand
ATAAAGTCTAACGCTAATTTTCTTATCAAAAATATAATTCAAAACAAATTTTACTCAAAATTTGACTTATCTATAAATTTACCAAATAAAAAAAAAATAATATTAAAAAACTTTCAGGTCCCTTTATTAGGTGTTCATAATATAAGAAACTCTACAGCTGCAATTGCAGTTGCTCTTACTGTAGGAATCCCAGTGTCTAATATTAAAAAAGGTTTGAAAAACTTTAAAGGTGTCCAGCGTAGATTTAATAAGATATTTACATTTAACGGAGTTGATTTTTATGATGATTATGCACATCATCCAACTGAGATAAAATCTGTTTTAGAGGGAGTAAAAAAAGTTTTTGATAAGTGTGAAAAAGTCTGTGTTTTTCAACCACATAGAATATCAAGATTAAAAGATTTAAGAAATGAATTTACTCACTGTTTCAGAGATGCAGACACAATTATATTATGTCCCATTTTTACAGCAGGAGAAAAAATTAAATTAGGTTTTCATTATAATGATTTTGCAAAAGAAATAATTAAAAATTCAAAAGTAAAACTATTTATGATTAAAAATAATTTTGAATTAGCAAAATTTCTTAAACAAAATATTTATGGAAATAAAATCGTCATAGGAATGGGTGCTGGTTCAATCTCAAATTGGATGAAAAAATTACCCGAATTAATGTAATGCAGATACGTCAGCTTAAAGATTTGTTAAAAGACTTTGATAAAAATGTAACTTATGATCAAGATTTAAAAAAAAAAAATTGGTTTAATATCGGAGGAAAGTCCAAAGTTTTTTACAAGGCAGAAAATTTAAGGGATTTAGTTAAATTTCTCAAATTACTCGATAATAATGAAAAAATATTTATTATTGGCGCTGGCTCTAACACTTTAATCTCAGATAATATTTTTGATGGAGTTGTGATAAAGCTAAGTAAAAATTTTAATAGAATATCTTTATTAAGAGAGGATGTAATTATTTCTGGAAGTGGCGTTTTGGATAGTAGCTTGTCTAGTTTTGCTGCTGAAAATAATTTGAGTGGGTTTGAGTTTTTATCCTGCATCCCAGGATCTATAGGTGGGGGAATAAAAATGAATGCTGGATGTTTTGGAAGAGAATTTAAAGACATTCTTCTTTCTATTCAAGCCATAGATCAAAAAGGGAATTTAATAACAATTCCATCAAAAGAAATAAATTTTGATTATAGAAGCAATGATTTATCTGGCGATTTAATTTTTTTAAGTGCTTCTTTTAAAGGAACTAAAAGTAATTTTAACAAAGTAAATAGTGAAGTAATAAAAATGAAATCTTTAAAAGAAAAAAATCAACCAATGAGAATTAAAACAGGTGGAAGTACTTTTAAAAACCCAATAAATCAAACAGATAAAAAAGTTTGGGAACTGATAAGAGAATCAGTTGCAATAGATACCAAGTTTGGTGATGCATATATTTCAGAAAAACACTCAAATTTTTTTGTAAATAAGGGTAATGCAACGTTCAATGATATGAAAAAATTAATTGATTTTGTCTCTAAAAAAGTTCTAGAAAAAACTGGTATAAAATTAGATAAAGAAATTAAAATATTAGAATAAATTGAAAAAAAAAATTTTGATAATCTCAGGTGGTATTTCTAAGGAAAGAATTATTAGCTTGGAGACAGGAAGACAGGTTGCTAAAGAATTAAAAAAAAATAATTATAGAGTAAAAATATGTGAGCCAGACAAAAATTTTATATCTGTAACAAAAAGTTTCAAACCCCATTTCATTTTTAATGCTCTACATGGGCAATTTGGAGAAGATGGATACATACAAACAATACTTGAGGTAATAGGTATACCTTATACCCATTCAGGTGTGATTGCCTCTGCTAAGGCAATGGATAAAGAAATTTCTAAAAAAATTTTCATTAAAAATAAAATTTTAACACCTAAATATTTCATTTTTACTTTTAATAAAACTAATAAAGAACTTATAAGTTTAGTAAAAAAAAAGTTGAGCTTTCCTGTTGTAATTAAACCAATTAATGAAGGTTCTAGTGTAAATGTTTATATTTGTACTAAGAATAATTTATCCAGAAACATAAAATTATTAAAAGATTATAAAAAAATATTGATAGAACAATTTATTCCTGGGAGAGAAATTCAATCAGCTATAATTGGAAAGAAGAAGCTCGGAGCAATTGAACTTAAGCCAAAAAGAAAATTTTACGACTACAAGGCAAAATACAATTCTAATGCTAAGACAGAGCATATCATTCCAGTAGACTTGCCGAAAAAAAAATACAAAGCCCTCATGGACATTACTTTTAAAGCACATAATTTGATGGGATGTAGAGGTGTTACCAGATCGGATTTTAAATATTTTAAGGGAAAATTTTATCTTTTAGAAATTAATACCCAACCCGGTATGACAAAACTATCTTTAGTTCCAGAGATATCAGCTTATATTGGAATTAATTTCATAAATCTAATAAAATTAATTTTAAAAGATGCATCTATTAATAAGTAAAAAAATTGTAATTTACTTATTAATATTTTGTTTTCTTGTATCAATAAATAATATTTCATTCATGAATTTTAGTTTTCCGAAAATAAGCAAGATAGAGATTAAAGGTTTAGATTTTGATGAGAAAAAAAAAATTGAAAATATAATTTATAATTCTAATTTTAAAAATATTTTTCACATAGATAAAGAATTTTTAAAAAAAAAAATTGATTCAATTAATATTATTGAACAATTTGAAATATTCAAAAACTATCCTTCAACCTTAAAAATCTTTATAGAAAAAACAAAAATACTTGCAAAAACAAAAAGAAATGGTTTTGATTATTTGATTGGATCAAATGGAAAGCTAATTGAAAATAAAGATTTTGTTTTAGAGCTTCCTTTTATATTTGGTGATCTAGATATTTCAGAGTTTCTCAAACTAAAAAGGAAAATTGATAATTCACTTTTTGAGTTTAGTGAAATTTCAAACTTATATTTATACAAATCAAATAGGTGGGATATTGAAACTCGTAATGGAAATCTAATAAAACTTCCAAAAAATAACATTAAAGAAATATTGAATTTATATGTTCGAATGTTCAATGAAAAAAAAATTAATGAAAAAACAATTATTGACTTTCGCCAAAAAAATCAAATTATATTAAATGAGAAGTAATTCAGTTAACGAAACGTTTATTTTTATTAGTTTAAATAAATTTTTAATTATATCACTTAATGAAGCAAATAAAATTAATTACAAAAAAGAAACTATTTTTAAAGATCAAAATAAAAAATTTGATTTGGATTTATTTGATGAATTTTTGAATGAAAATATTTTTAAAATTGAAAAAGAATCGGGAGAATTCATAAAGGGTATCCATTTAATAATTGAGAGTGAAAATATTTTTTCAGTTAATCTTTCAATCAAAAATAAAATTAATGAGACCACAATAAATACGAAAATAATTAATAATTTATTAATAGAAGCAAAGAGTTATTGTAAAGAAACTTTTAAAAAAGCAGAAGTTATTCATATGAAAATTGATCAATTTTACATTGATAATGAATGCTATAAAGTTTTACCAGATAAAGTCAGCTGCAAGAGTTTATCTTTAGATCTAAGTTTTATCTGTATACCAAACAATATTTTGAACAATTTTGAAAAAATCTTAAATAAGTTTCAGATATCTGTTTATAGAACAATTAGTTATCAATACCTTCATAGCTTTTTAAAAATTAGCAGTAATAACTTAGAATTAGTTGCACAAAAAATTCTTGCTGGTTTTAATGAAAATGAAGTGATTTTAATGAGAAAAAAACCAAAAAACCTAGGTTTTTTTGAGAAATTTTTCAACTTTTTCAATTAATCTGTATTTTCTCGTAATATTTGTTGTTTTCAATTTTGTGTGACTCAGGATTAAAACTTCGATGTGTCTTTATTAAACCAAAAAACAATTAGAAAAAAAGTTTCCTTCAGTGGGGTAGGTCTTCACAGTGGTAAAATAGTCAAAATTTGTATTAAACCTTCTGAGCCGGATACTGGAATTGTTTTCAAAAGAACTGACTTAAAAACCAATAATCTAATATATCCAAATTTCATGAACGTGAGCAATACAGCTCTCTGTACAACTATCAGCAATAGTCATGGAGTTAAAGTTTCAACTATTGAACATTTAATGGGCGCACTATTTGGACTTGGTGTCGATAATGCCTTGGTAGAAATTGATAACGAGGAGGTTCCAATTTTAGATGGATCAGCCAAGTTGTTTATAAACGAAATTTTATCAGTGGGTTTAGAATCAAGTAACAAGCCTATTAAGATTATAAAAATAAATAGAAAAGTAGAATTTAAAAATGGTGATAAGTTTATTTCAATTGAACCTTCAAAGCTAAGTCTAGACATAGATTTTCAACTTAAGTATCAAAATCAAACTATTGGAAACCAAAGAAATAAAGTTAACGTTTATGAGGATAATCTTGAAGAAATTTTTAACTCAAGAACATTCTGTTTATATGAAGATATTGAGGCAATAAAGAAAAATGGTCTAGCAAAAGGTGGAAGTTTAGAGAATGCAATAGTTGTTAAAGGTGAAAATATTTTAAATCCAGATGGTCTAAGAAATACAAAAGAATTTGTAAATCATAAAATTTTAGATTGCATTGGTGATCTTTTTACTAGCGGATACAGAATGATAGCAAGTATAAATTGTTCTCAAGGAGGACATTTTATGACGAATAGTTTGCTTAAGAAAGTATTTGAAAATAAAGAAAATTTTTCAATTATTGAAATACAAGAGAGAACACTGCCTCATACACTGATTAATAGAAGCTTATTAAGATCTATAGCTTAGTAAAATATTCATCTTTATAATTTTTTTCTTAATATATATAATTATTTGATGTTTAAATTTAAAATTGTTTTAATTTTAAGCCTTATTTTGCTTTTTAATTCTTGTAGTAAAAATGTAGGTGATGTTAAATTAATTAAAGAAACTAGTCAAACTGATGAAATAATTTCGGCTTACAAAGAAGGAATGAGTTTGTTGGAGAGAGGTGATTATTTTGCTGCTAGTAAAAAATTTTTAGAAGTTGAGATTTTATTACCCCAATCTCAATGGGCACCAAAATCAGTTTTAATGGCATCTTATTCTTATTATCTTCTAAATTATTATTCTTTAGCAACAGAAAATCTTAAAAGATATTTCAAAACTTATCCACAAGACAAGAATATGGCCTACGCTCATTATCTTCTAGCAATGTGTTACTATGAAACAATTGAAGGTGAAAAAAAAGATTTAGCACCTTTAATCGCGTCAAAAAAAGAATTAGTTTTTATTATCGAAAATTACCCTGAAACCGATTATGCTTATGATGCAAGGTATAAGATTGATTTAATCAACGATATATTAGCTGCTAAAGAAGTTTACATTGGAAGACATTATGTAAAAAAGAAAAAATGGATACCAGCTCTTAATAGATTCAAAAACGTTCTAAAAAATTACGAAACTACAGATCATGTAGAAGAAGCAATTCATAGATTGGTTGAAATATATTATATATTAGGCATGGAGGAAGAGTCTTTAAAATATGCGTCATTATTGGGTTATAATTATAATTCAGGAGAATGGTACAAAGAAACTTATAAAATTTTTAATAAAGAATATAAAGTATCTCTTCCAAATAGAAAGAAAGAAAAAAGTAAAATCCTAAGTAAAATAAAAAGTCTTTTTTAAATAATGACTAATGAAAAAATTAATAAAAGATATTTTGAAAAGATTAAATTATTTCAAAAATATAATAAATATTACTACAATCTTAACAAACCTATAGTTAACGACTCTGATTTTGATAAATTAAAGCAAGAAATAATTAACTTAGAAAAAAAATATAATTTTTTAAATCATAAAGAATCCCCATCTAATTCAGTGGGTTTTAAACCCTCTAAAATTTTCAAGAAAGTAAAACATAAAACAGCTATGCTTTCCCTTGGTAATGCATTTGGTGAGGAAGATCTTATAAATTTTGAAAAAAAAATTTTGAATTTTCTCAATAATGAACCTGGATTAAATATTGAGTACAGTGCTGAGCCTAAAATTGATGGTATATCTGCATCTTTATTATTCAAAGATGGAAAGTTTGAAACTGGTTTATCCAGAGGGGATGGAAAAGAGGGTGAGGATATAACAGAAAATTTAAAAACAATAAAAGATATACCACATGAGATTAAATTAAAAAGTTTTCCTAAGGAGATAGATATTAGAGGCGAGGTGTTTATCCAAAACAGTGATTTTGAAAATTTAAGAAACAAATTTGCAAATCCAAGAAATGCAGCCTCTGGCTCCTTAAGACAAAAAGATCCAAGAGAAACACAAAAAATTCCACTTAAATTTATTGCATATACTTATGGTTATCAAAAGGGCTTGGAAGTGTCCTCTCAAGAAGATTATTTAAAAAAGTTAAAGGAATGGGGTTTTAAAACAAAT
>CACDNT010000028.1 GCA_902554195.1 uncultured Pelagibacteraceae bacterium | reverse complement strand
TGGATTAGGTAAGACTGATAAATGGATTTTAGAATTTGAGGTGAATGATCCAACAAAAAACCCACTTATGGGATGGGAAAGCTCCTCAGATACTTATTCGGAGCTTAAGTTGGAATTCTCTACAAAAGAATTAGCAATAAATTATGCGAAAAAAAAGAAAATTGACTTTGAATTAATAGAGCCAAAAAAAAGAAAAGTTATTAAAAAGTCTTATGCAGATAACTTTTTAAATTAAAAAGAATGTTTAAATTTTTTACAGATAAAAGATGGCATTTATGGAGTATTGGGGGAACAGTTTTAATTCTTGCAGCTACTTGGTATCAAGTTCAATTAGATGTAAGAATTAACGAATGGTTTGGTGAGTTTTATGACACTTTACAAAAAGCTTTGTCTGAACCAGGTGCTGTAACTGAAAAAGAGTTTATTGCTTATCTTTTTACTTTTGCAAAAATTGCAGCCATTTACATATTGGTTGTAATATTTAGTGATTATTTTACAAGTCATTGGACATTTAGATGGAGAACAGCTATGGCTGATTTTTATCATGATAAGTGGGATTTCGCATCCTCAATTGAGGGAGCTTCGCAAAGAGTACAAGAAGATACATTAAAGTTTGCAAGAATTATGGAGGGTTTAGGAGCTGAGCTACTAAGAAGTGTAATGACACTTATTGCATTTACACCAATTTTATGGGGATTATCAAAAAGTATTACCGTTCTTCCATGGATAGGTGAGGTGAATCATGCTTTAGTTTGGGTAGCAATTATTTCAGCTTTAGGGGGTACATTTATTCTGGCTGCTGTAGGTATTAAATTACCAGGCATAGAATATGATATTCAAAAAGAAGAAGCTGCTTATAGGAAAGAATTAGTTCTTGGAGAAGATTTTAAAGAAAATGCTCAACCAGCTAGAATTGATGACTTATACGGTGGAGTAAGAAAAATACATTACAAAATGTATTTTCATTATTTATATTTCAATGCAGTCAAATGGAGTTATTTGCAGGGAATGGTTATTGTTCCATATTTAGCTTTAGCACCAACAATAGTTACAGGAGCAATTACATTAGGATTTGTTCAACAAATTATTAGAGCATTTGGTAGAGTAGAAACATCATTACAGTATTTGGTGAGAAGCTGGCCAATAATAGTGGAATTAATTTCTGTTTGGAAAAGATTAAATGAATTCGAAAACAAGCTTAAATTTAATACTGAAAAAATCTCAAAAGAAAAAGTTTAGTGTCTTTAAAAAAAGAATTAACGGATGAAATTATAAAAGTTACCTCTAAGGCGGCCATATCTTGTTATAAATTTATCGGTAAAAATGATAAGATAAGTGCAGATAAAGCAGCTACCGATACGATGAGAAATGAAATAAATAAATTGAAAATTAATGGTGAAGTCGTAATTGGAGAAGGTGAATTAGATGAAGCCCCAATGTTATATATAGGTGAAAAATTAGGTTTAGGTGGTGATTTAGATATTGATATTGCTGTAGACCCCGTTGAAGGTACAAATTTTGTAGCAAAAAATTGGCCTGGAGCACTCTCAGTTATATCTATTGCTGAAAAAGGAAATCTTTTTAATGCACCTGAAACTTATATGGATAAACTTGCAGTTTCTAATAAAGTTCCTTTTGACGCTACAGATTTAGATTTTCCACTTGAAAAAAATATTAAAAATATAGCCGACTCATTAAACAAAGATATTACAGATATCACTGTATGTTTATTGAATAGGCCTAGACATAAAGAAATTACTGACAAACTTAGGAAAATGAAAGTTAACATGAAATTGATTTCTGATGGTGATGTATCAGGTGCATTAATGGTAACTAATGAGAAGTATAATGTAGATATATTTTTGGGTATAGGTGGTGGACCAGAAGGAGTTTTGGCAGCATCCGCTATTGATGCTTATGAATGTAAATTCCAAGGAAGATTCATATTTGATAATGAAAAAGATATTTTTCGGGCAAAAAAAATGGGTATCAAAGATTTAAAAAAGAAATATGATTTAACTGAAATCATTAAAGGTGACTCTATATTTTGTGCTACTGGTATTACCTCTGGCGATTTAGTTAAAGGTATTAATGTTCAAAAAGATAAATATATAACAGAAACATTAGTTACTCATAAAAGCTCAAAAATGTGTAAAATTTTTACAAGAGAAGACATTATAAAAACTTGATAAATTTAATATTTTACAATAAAAGATCCAAATTTGGTCCCTTCGTCTATCGGTTAGGACACGTGGTTTTCATCCTCGAAAGAGGGGTTCGATTCCCCTAGGGACCGCCATAAATGTCTTATTTTGTCTATTTAATTGTTTCAAAGCTTAAAAAGAACAAAAAGTTTTCATATGTTGGATATACGAGTAACTTAAAAAAAAGAATTAATTTACATAATCTAGGAAAAGGAGCAAAGTTTACTAGGGGAAAAAAATGGAGGTTAGTTTACTATAAAAAATATGATTCGAAATCATTAGCAATGAAAAATGAATATATATTAAAAAAAGATTATAAATTAAGAAATGAGATAATTAAAAAAAAATGAAAATCTCAATTTTATTACCTTTAAAAGAAAATTTTTCACCTTCATATGCTGGAGCCGTATCTTTATTTGTCAATGATACCTTAGGATATAGTAAATTTAAAAAAAATATAACTATTTTCGGCCAAACTGAATTTAAAAAAAAATTTAATAAGAAATATTTTAATATTGGTGTAAATAAGTCTTTATTTCAGAGCCAAAACAAGAATTATGTAAAAGAATTTATCCAAAAAGAAAAGCAATTAGATTCGGAAATTATTGAATTACACAATAGACCAATTTATCTTAAATATTTAGTAAGTGAGTTAAAGAATAGAAATTATATCTTATATTTTCATAATGACCCTTTAACAATGACCGGGTCAAAAAGTATTAGTGATAGATCTTTTTTATTAAATAATTGTTATAGAATAATATTTAATAGTAATTGGTCTAAAAAAAGATTTTTACAAAATATGAAATCAGATGTGGTTAATAGTGAGAAGTTAATTGTTATAAATCAGTCAGCTTCAAAAAATAAAATTAACTTTAAAAATAAAAAAAAGATTATCACTTTTGTGGGAAAACTTAATAGATCAAAAGGTTATGATCTTTTTGGAAATGCTATAATTAGAATTTTAAAAAGATATAAAAACTGGACAGCATACGTAATTGGTGATGAACCTAGAGATAAATTATATTTTAAGCACGAAAGATTGAAAATTTTAGGCTTTAAAGAACATAAAGAAGTAATTAATATTTATAAAAAAACAAGCATAGCAGTTGTTTGTTCAAGATGGGATGAGCCTTTTGGAAGGACTAGTTTAGAAGCAGCAGCTAATGGATGTGCTGTTATAATCAGTAATAGAGGTGGACTTCCAGAAACGATCACGAATGGAAGAATATTGAAGAATTTAACTGTAAAAGATATTTACAAAAATATAGAAGACTTAATATTAAACTCAAAAATTAGAAAAAAATATCAGAAATTATCTCTAAAAAATTTTTACTTATCTCACCAGTATGTTTCAAGACAAATTGATAATATACGTTTCAATGCTCTAAGAATAACTAAACCATATATTTCAAAATCTAAATCAAATCTAAGAATTTTACATATTACAAATTTTAATGAAAAGCATAATGGCAGATTGTTCTTTAATACTGGAAGGAGGTTAAATAATGGTTTCATAAGATTAGGACACAGTGTGCTAGAATTTAGCGATAGAGATATTGTAAGCAGAGGAAAATCAATTAAGGATTTTTCAGGGTCTAATACTCTTAATGATAAATTACTGAAGACTTGTAATCATTTTAAACCAGATATTATTGTTTTAGGGCATGCGGATATGATATCAAAAGATATTTTACATAATCTAAAAAAAGATTATTCTGATTTAAAGATAGCTCAATGGTTTCTAGATCCTTTAAATAAAAATGGACCTGATTTTTTGAAAAATAAAAATAGAATACTTGATAAATCTGATGTTTTAGATGCAAATTTTTTAACTACTTCTCCTGAAGCTGTTAGTTTCTTACCTAGAAAAGTTAAGAATTATTTTATTCCAAATCCATCTGATAGTTCCATGGAAACATTGAATAATTATGAAAAAGATTGCTCCAATGATGTTTTCTTTGCGTTGAGTCATGGTGTACATAGAGGTCAATTAAAAAATAGGTCATCAGATGACAGGGAAAAATTTATTAAAGATTTAGTATCAAAATGTAAAAATATTAAATTTGATTTATTTGGCATGAATAACATTCAGCCTATATGGGCAGATCAATATTTTAAAAACATATCAAATTCAAAAATGGGTCTCAATCTAAGTAGAGGAACACCAATTAAATACTATAGCAGTGATAGAATTACTCAAATTATAGGAAATGGTTTAGTTACACTAATTGACGAAAAAACATGTTATAATGACTTTTTCGATAATTCGGAGATGGTTTTCTATAAAAATATTTCAGATTTATCAGAAAAAATTGAAAAAATTTCTGAAAATGAAAAATTACGAAAATCTATAGGTCGAAAAGGCAAGATTAAATATATGAAATATTTTAATTCAAATTTAGTTGCTGATTTTATAATTAAAAAAACTCTAAGCTTAAAAGATAAAACAAAGTATTTATGGCATAAACCATAAGATGATTTCTTTTCAATTTACAAATCAAATAATGATTAAAATTGATAAAAGATTAAAAAGAAAATATTTCAGGTTAATTAAAATAACAAAATATATGGTAAATAAATAATTAATCAATAATTCAAAATCATTTAAATGAAGTTTTCAATTATCGTTCCGACTTTAAATAATCTAAATTATCTAAAGATATTGATTTCAAGTATAGAGAAAAATTCAACTTTTGAACATGAAATTATCGTACATGTTAATCAAAATTTAGACGATACAATCGAATTTTTGAAAACAAAAAAAATTAAATATACTTATTCTGAGTCAAATATTGGATTATGTAGCGCTGTTAATAAAGCTGCAAAATTAGCCAGTACTCAATATATTCTTTATACACATGATGACATGTATTTTCTACCGTTATGGGACTCAATTCTAAAAAAAGAAATTGAATTATTAAATACAAAATTTTTTTATTTATCTGGTACAATGATCCAAAAGAAAGGGGCAGATCTAACTCTTGATGCAGGTAATGATTATAAAAATTTTAATGAACAGTATCTTTTAAATAACTATCAAAAAATTAATATTTCTAACCATCAAGGATCACATTGGGCGCCACATTTAATACATAGAGATGTTTGGAGTTTGGTAAATGGCTTTAGTGAAGAATTTGATCCAGGTGATGGATCAGACTCTGATCTAAATATGAAATTATGGAAATGTGGCGTAAGAATATTTAAAGGCCTTAATGACTTTAAAGTTTATCACTTTGGCTCGATATCGCTGAGAAAGAAAAAAGACTTAAAAAAAAACGATGGTACTAAAACTTTTTTAAAAAAATGGGGTATTACACCAAGATTTTTTTTTAGTTTTTATTTAAAAACAGGTTCCAAATACGATGGTCCACTAAAGGAACCAGAAAAAACATTTAGTTTTTTTAAGGATTTAATGATTTGTAAAATTAAAAAAATTTTTCTAATAAAGATTTAATGAATATATTATTTTATTGTCCATTTAATTTTGATATCAAGTCTTCAAATTTAAGATCTTTAGGTGGCATTGAGAGTTTAAATATAGAGCTTTCAAAATTTCTATCAAAATCGCATTATAAAATTTTCTTAGCTACTTACTGTAAAAAGATAATTAAGAAGAAAAATATAATAAATATTCCAATAGATTTTTTACTGGAAAATAAATCAAGTTTTGCTTTTGATAAGATAATTAGTTCAAATGATCCAACTATATTTAATCATTTCAAATACTCAAAAAATTTTTTATGGCTACATAATAAACTTCCTATAGAAAAAGCTATAAGAAAAAAAAAATTTTTGCCAATTATCACTAATAAAATCTCAGCTATTTTCGTAAGCGATTACCTCTCAAAAAAAACCTCTAATATTTATAATTTTAAAAAAAAGATTGTTATCCCAAATTTTTTAGATCCTATTTTTTCTAAAACTAAACCACATATCAATAGAAAACCCTATTTTATTTGGTCTGTTCAGAGAAAAAAGGGATTGGAGGAAATAATTAATATCTGGATTAAAAAAGTTTATAAAACCAACCCTAATACAAAACTTTACATTTTTGGTATAGATAAAGTTTTCTTTAACAAGAGAGAAACTAGAACTTTATTAAATCATAATATTTTTTTAAAAGGAAGAGTTTCAAAAAACGAGCTAAAAAAATATTATAATAAATCAATGGGTATGATTTGTTTGGGCTACGATGAGACATTTTGTATAAATGCCATAGAAGCTTTTTCGTGTGGTTTACCCCTAATTACATTTGGTTTAACAGCAGTGAGTGAATTGATCGATAATAAAAATTCTTTTAAAATTAATAATTTTGATGAATTGGATAAAAAAATTCTTGAAATTTTAGATATGAATAAATTACAAAGAAAACGTTACATTAATTATTGTTATATTTTCTCTAAAAAATACCAAATCCAAAAAGTAATTCCTTTGTGGAGAAGAGTTTTTAACTCTTAATTTAAATTTTAATCTTGTCTAGAGTATTATTTTTAGAAATATTTGCTTTTCGTATACATCTTCTTACCTTTTGTGTTATCTTTTTGTTTGTTTATGAAAACTAATAAAGCTATCAAAAAATTAACTGGATTAGATCTTAAAAAGTTAAAAAATCTTAAAATT
>CACDNT010000027.1 GCA_902554195.1 uncultured Pelagibacteraceae bacterium | reverse complement strand
TGAGTCTACAAGGAAAAGTAAAATGGTTCAATCCAACCAAAGGTTTTGGTTTTATTGAAAGAGATGATAAAGAAAAAGATGTGTTCGTACATGTTTCAGCTGTTAGAGATGCAGGTATGAACGGTTTAGATGAGGGTCAAGCTTTGACTTTCGATGTTGAAGATGGTCCAAAAGGTCCTTCAGCAGTTAACTTAAAAACTGCATAATTTTCATTATTTATATTATTGGCTATAAGATTTACAATTTCATTATATTTGTATATTTGTAGCCAATAAGAAAATTTTAAATCAAAAAAATAAAAATAGAATGATTGGAATTTTAGGTGGCATGGGCACGCAAGCTGGCCTAGACTTTTGTAACAAACTTGCAATCCTTTATCGAGGAAAAATTGATCAAGAATATCCTCTATTTCTCCTTTTTAACAAATCAAATATACCTGGAAGACCAGAGTCGATAGGTGTTCAAACTAAGAATTTTTTAAATCGGAAAAAAAATAAAAAAATTGAAAAAAAATACTCATTGGTATTAAAAAGTTTATTACACGGATGCAATATTCTTAAAAAAAAGTAAATGTAAATTTATTGTTATTCCATGTAACACAGCACACTATTGGTATGATGATTTAAAGAAAAGAATAAAATTACCAATAATAAACATGCCTAAAGAAGTATTCATTCACACAAAAAAAACATGTAAAAAAAATTCATCAATTGGTTTATTAGCAACAGAGGGTACTTTAAACACTGGTGTTTACAATAAATTTTTTGATAAGAATTATAATCTTGTTTTTCCAAATATATCTTTACAAAAAAATTCAGTAAATAAAGCAATAAAATTTGTCAAAATGGGAAATGTAAAAGCTGCCAGTAAAATTATAAAACCAGCCATAAATTATTTAATCAAAAAAAAATGTAAGAAAATAATTTTAGGTTGTACTGAATTACCAATTGCTATATTCGCATTTAAATCATTCAAAAAAGTTAAGACTTCAAAAATTTTTTTAGATCCAAATTTGATATTAGCCAATGCGGCAATGAAAAAATATCGTAAGTAATGAAATCTAAAGATAAGCCATATATTTTATACGTAGCAGAAAAGATATATTTGGAAGTTTCAGAAATTAAAAAAAAAAATAATGGTTTCTCTAATATTGATGCAATAGATGGTTTTATTGGATCTGAAACTTATAAAGAAGTAAGTAGTGGTAAATTTCATGACAATTGGTTTGAGGAATTAGAGAAAAGAAATGAAAAAATTCCTGAAGAGACAATGAGATTACTTAAAATACAAAAAGAAATGATGATTAAACAATTAATCCAATATCCAGAACTTTACTACACAAAAAGTCATTTTCCTTTAGAAATTTCTCAACGTGCTTTTGATCACTTATGGAGAATGTGTGAAAGCTATGAATTATGGTGTAAAGAAACAAACCAAAAAAAATTAATTCTCTTAAATCTTACTGATTAATTTTATTTCGAACTAGTTTTTCATGGGTTAATTGAACTCTTTTTTCAACCAAAAGTTTAAAATCTTTTATTACTTTTGGTTCATTATTTTGATCAACTAATTTTTGGTGAACTTTTTTTACTCTCTTTTCAACTAAATCCTTGAAATCTTTATTAATACGATTTTTTTCATGATTTTTTGATACTTCTTCTGTAATATAGCTTAGAGAACTTTTACCTGTTTTTTTTTTAAATTCTTTATCAATCACCAATTGAGCTGTTGCTTTAGCCAAATTTCCAGATGTTGCTGCTGTGATTGCAGGACCCAACATAGCTGGCAAATGGACAAAGCCTGTCAAAAATATAAATGACGTAAGAAACAAACTAATTTTTAAAAATCTTAAAATCACCTAAATAAGTTATTTGATTTGTTTAAAAGCTACAATTAATAAATTGTCCAAAATAAGCTTTAATACTTATAGAATATTATGTTAATTCATCATATTTTTCAGGATTTTTTAACATGATCAAAATTTTTCCCTTTATTTTCATTGTTCTTTGGTCATCTGCGTTTATAACTACTAAACCAATCATTGATAATAGTGATCCATTTGCCGCTTTAGCTTTTCGATTTTTTTTTGTAGCAGTTGGATTTTTATTATTCTCAATTTACTCAAATTACTCAATTATTATAAAAAGAAAAAACTTGATTGAGTCATTTTTAAGTGGTGTTCTTTTTCATGGATTGTATCTAGGAGGAGTTTTTTTTTCAATTTCTATTGGTATGCCTACAAGTATTGCAGCATTAATTGTAACACTTCAACCAATTTTAACAAATATCTTAAGTGGACCCATCCTAAATGAAAAGGTAACTTTCAAACAATGGATTGGGGTATTGCTTGGATTTTTTGGTGCAGCACTAGTTTTAGGATTGGATTTAGGATCAAAGATACCATTGCTAGGGCTAGTTGCTACAATAATAGCGTTAATTTCAATAACAGCATCAACCATTTGGCAAAAAAAATTAAGTAATAATTTACCTTTATCTGTAAGTAATTTTTATCAAGCTGTAGGAGGCTGTTTTTTTCATATCCTCGTAGTCATATTTTTTGCAAAACCTTACATAGCATTCACAAAAACATTTTTTCTAGCAATGGGTCATCAAATACTCCTTGTATCTTTTGGTGCTTTTACAATTCTAATGTTTTTAATCAAAAAAAATTCTGCAAGTAAGACAGTTTCGATTTTTTTTCTTATCCCTGCAACATCTGCTTTAATGGCTTGGTTTTTTTTAGAGGAAAGCCTAACACTGACTGATCTTTTGGGTTTTTTGATAACATCAATAGGAGTTTATATAGCTACTAGAGATTAATTTGGGTTATCTATTTTCGTAACCAAATTCTAGTGATGCATCAGTAATAGAATGATACAAAGACTCTCCAAAACTTCTTAATGCAAACAACCTAACTTTGAATGGTTCGTCATTAAGTAAATCTACTGTAAACGCGATATTATTATAAAGAGAATTTATTGAATTATTTTTCTTTAAAATATCAAAATTAAATGGTGATCCTTTTTTTAAAACTTCTATCACATAATTACCCTCTATTTCAATTACAGCTCTTGAGTGTGATAAATCAGTAATTGCAAAATCTATTTCTTTACATGTTGAATAAATATTGTTGATTAAATCTTTTTTGGAAGAGACCAATAACCAATTTTTTGGACCATTCCATAAAATTCTTGTATTATCATTAAAACTAACATTTAAAGGAGAATCTTTAAGTTTTAAACCGTCAATATCTATACTTTCAATTGGAATATTAGAACTTTTGAACTGTACAATTTGCACAATTAATAAATTTTTTTTCTCATAGATTTTTAAAAGGTCATCCCCTTTTTTGTCCTCAAAGTCTCCAAATTGTCCTTGATGGTGAACATTGGCTAGTGCAGAAATTAAACTCATGATCTAACTCGCTCACCTTTTGGGTCAACATAATGTGAGGACACTATCTCGACTGGGATTACTTTATTTTTTAGAGGAGACATAACAAATAACTTTTCTCCTATCATGTTCCTACCATCCTTTAGAATTGCTAAAGAAAATGGATTGTCATGTTCAACACTCCAGCATGATGCTGAAATGTAACCTAATTTTGGGTTTGGAAGTGGTGCATTTGAATCCTTAACTAAATGAGATCCTTCTGGGATACTTGTTTTTTTATCTAATGGGACTACACCAACAATTTTTTGTCTATCTTCTGCTGCAAAAGCTTTTCTTGATAAAGATCTTTTTCCAATAAAATCTTTCTTTTTGCTCAATAGTCCCTCAAGTGAATTGTCATAAGGAATAGTTCTTCCATCAAGCTCTGAACCTGCAACATGTCCCATCTCAATTCTTAATGTTGATAGTGCTTCTGTTCCATATGGTTGAATTCCAAACTCTTCTCCAGCTTCTATTATTTTTTCCCACATAAAATATCCATTATCTGACTCAACGTTTAATTCGTATGCAAGTTCACCAGAAAATGAAATTCTAAAAATTTTCGCTTTTACTCCAAATAAATCACCTTCCATGTAACCCATAAAAGGAAGTCCTTCATTTGTAACATCAGACTTTGGAAAAAGCTTTTTTAATACTTCTCTTGATTTTGGTCCAGCAATCGCTGCTCCCGCCCACTGTTCTGTCGTTGAAACTACATTTACATTTAATTCTGGCCAAACAAGTTGTAGGTAATATTCTAGATGCGATAGAACACTAGCAGCTTGAGCAGTTGTTGTGGTCATATGGTAATGATTTTCTGATATTCTTGTAGTTGTTCCATCATCCATAACAATTCCATCTTCTCTCAACATCACACCATATCTTGCTTTGCCAACTGGTAATTTTAACCAAGCATTTGTGTAAACCCTATTTAGAAGTTCTGCTGCATCTGGTCCTTTAATATCAATTTTACCTAAAGTGGTTACGTCACAAACACCAACATTAGTTCTAACATTCTTAGCCTCTCTTTTTGACGCCTCAAATAAATTCTCCTCACCACGTTTGTAATACCTTGGTCTTAACCACACACCTGCATCCACAAAGACTGCATTATTTTTTTCATGCCATGAATGCATTGGAGATTTTCTTGTTGGTTTTGAATGTTTTCCTACTTCCCTTCCAACAATTGCTCCAATAGAAACTGGTGAATAAGGTGGTCTAAAAGTTGTGTGCCCAACTGCTGGTACAACTTTATTTTCAATTTTCGAGACTAATTGTAATCCATTAAGATTACTGGTTTTGCCTTGGTCAGTAGCCATACCAAGTGTAGTGTATCTTTTCACATGTTCAATAGACCTATACCCTTCTTTAAGAGCTATCTCTATGTCAGAAACTGCAACATCATTTTGGAAATCTAAAAATCTTTTGTAGTTTTTTCCCTTTGGCAAGGGTACGCACCAAAATTTATCATGTACTGTAGATTTCTTTTCAACAACATTAGGAAAAGAAACCTTATTCTCATTATTTGTTATTTTTTTTGATAATTGGTTTCCTTGTTCAAATGAGTCTTTTAATGTCTCTTCTAGAGTGTAAATTCCATTTGCGGCCCCTAAGGTTTTTTCATTTTGTTTAGATATACCAGGAACAAATGCATCAATATCTTCATTGAATTTTGTTTTATTTCCAGATTGTGATGCCAAATGAATTGTAGGTGTCCAAAACCCAGAAACACAAATACAATCACACTCAATATTTTCAATTGATCCAAGTTCCTCTTTATTATCTGAAATTTTAGCTATGTCAGCTGATTTTACTTTTTTATATCCTTGAGCAGCTACAACTACATATGAATTTTTAATATTGATATTCATATTTTTTGCTTCTTCAATAATCTCTGATTGAGGTTCTTTTCTTGTATCTAAAATTATTGGATCAATACCATTCTTTTTAAATTCAATTGCTGTTTCATAACCACTATCATTGTTTGTAAAGATAAGCGGTTTTTTTCCAACTAATACTCCGTACACTTTCATGTATTCCTTAGCAGCTGAAGACAACATTACGCCAGGAGTGTCATTGTTACCAAATACAATGGGTCGCTCTATTGATCCAGATGAAATTAATACTTCTTTTGCTCTAATATACCAAAGTCTCTGCTTTGGATGAAATTTTTTTGTTTTTGGTAAATGGTCACTAATTCTTTCAGACATTACTAACATGTTATGATCGTAATAACCAAAAACTTGAGATCTGTTTTTTACAGTAACATTAGGCATTTCTTTTAGCTCTGAAATGATACTATCCGCCCACTCTTTACCTGATTGATTCCCTATATTTACTTCACTAGTTAATAAAGTTCCTCCAAATCGTGATTTGTCTTCAGTAAGAATAACTTTTGCACCATTTTTTGCGGCTGAGTAGGCACTTGCTAATCCCGAAGGACCTGAGCCTGTTATTAGCACATCACAATATTCATATTTATGTTCATATCTTTCTTTGTCATGTTTTATAGATGCTGTGCCCAAACCAGCAGCTCTTCTTATAAATGGCTCATAAATTTTATACCAAAAACTTTTTGGCCACATAAAAGTCTTGTAATAAAAACCAGCTGGAAGAAATATTTTTAAAAAATTATTTATAGCTCCCACATCAAAATTCACACTCGGCCAACAATTCACACTTTTCGCTTCTAAACCCTCAAAAAGTTCCTGTTCAGTAGCTTTTATATTTGGTTCTGTTTCACCATTTCTGTATAATTGAACTATCGCATACGGCTCATCAACTCCGGCACCAAAGAAACCTCTTGGTCTATGATATTTAAAGCTTCTTCCTATAAGATGAACTCCATTAGCAATTAATGCAGAAGCAAGGGTATCGCCCTCATAACCATAATAATTTTTACCGTTGAATTTAAAAGAAATTTTTTTATCTCTATTTATTAATCCACCACTTTCTAATCTAAAACTTTGTGTCATTATGAAATTTCTTCGTTTGCTTTAAGAGTTTTAAAAATTTCATGAGTGGCTGTATCTCTTTGAACTTTTATCCATTGCCTGCAACCTGATAAATGTTGCCATAACTCCCAATGTTTTCCCCTTAAGCTTTTCCTATTATAAACAAAATTATCCCAATCTTGATCAGATATTTCTTTTCCTAATTCTGGCCGTTTGATAGTTGCATCGCCTCCATATGAAAATTCATTCTGTGATCTCATTCCACAGTGTGGACATTTAATATGGAGCATTTATGAAATCCAGGTTTTGGTACCAAGTCCCTTTTCATCAAGTAAGTGACCGGTATTAAATCTATTTAAACTATAGCCTGCATTTAATTCATGAACTCTATCTTGTGCAATTGTGTGTGCAAATGTCCAGCCAGATGCAGGTGTTGCTTTAAATCCACCATAGCACCATCCACAATTTAAATACAAACCTTCAATATGAGTTTTGTCTATTATTGGTGAGCCGTCCATAGACATATCCATTATTCCACCCCAAGTTCTAAGCATTTTTAATTTACTTAGGAAAGGCATCATTGCAATTCCTTCGGTTAGAACATGTTGAAGAGTTGGAAGATTACCTCTTTGTGCATAACTATTGTAGCCATCAAGATCACCACCCATAACCATTTCACCTTTGTCAGACTGGCTTATATAAAAATGTCCAGCACCAAAAGTAACTACTTTATCTAAAACTGGTTTTACTGGCTCAGATACACATGCTTGTAGTAAATGAGTCTCAATTGGTAATGTCATATTTAGTTTTTCAGCTAAAATATTTGTACTACCTGCAACACATAATCCAATTTTTTTTGCTTTAATGTCTCCACGAGAAGTTCTCACTCCATTAATTTTTCCTGCAGACACATCAAATCCAATTACTTCACAATTTTGAATTATGTCTACACCCATATCGTCTGCCTGACGTGCATAACCCCAAGCTACAGCGTCGTGTCTAGCTGTTCCCGCACTAGGTTGCATTAATCCCCCAAAGATTGGAAATCGTACATTCTCAGAAAAATCAGCCATAGGAATAATTTCTCTTACTTCTTCCCTATTTAAGAGAACTGCATCGATACCGTTTAATCTCATTGAATTTCCTCTTCGAGCATAAGTATTCATTTGTGCATCTGAGTGAGCAAGATTTATTATTCCTCTTGGAGAAAACATCACATTGTAATTCAAATCTTGACTCATTCTTCTCCAAAGATCCATTCCAAATTCACTGAATAATGCATTGTCATCATGCATATAATTTGATCTAATTATTGTAGTGTTTCGACCAACATTACCTCCACCAATCCAACCTTTTTCGATTATAGCAACATTGGTAATATTGTGTTCTTTAGCTAGATAATATGCTGTTGCTAAACCATGTCCGCCGCCACCGATGATAACAACATCATACTCTTTCTT
>CACDNT010000026.1 GCA_902554195.1 uncultured Pelagibacteraceae bacterium | reverse complement strand
ATCCTTTTTTTTCTCGTGAATGTAAAATCTGTTGGGTGATATACAAACTTGACCATTGTTTCTAAATTTGGCAGCAATTGCCATATCAGCAGCTTTTTTAATGTCAGCATCATCAAATACAATAAAAGGTGAATGACCTGAAAGCTCCATTGTTACTCTTTGAACTTTATCTGCAGCTTGTTTTAATATTAATTTACCTACTCTAGATGATCCAGTAATTGAAATTTTTTTAATTATATCTGAAGCTATCAATTGTTGAGCTATACTTGGTGGATCACCTGATAAAAGATTCACTACGCCTGGTGGGACACCACATTCTCTACATATATCAACCATCTCCATTACAATTCCTGGAGTTATTACATCGGGTTTAACTATAACAGAACAGCCAGCCGCCAATGCAGTTGAAATTTTTCTAGCAGATAATACTGCAGGAAAATTCCAAGGTGTTAATGCTGCGACGACACCAACTGGTTGATAGTAAACATGTACTCTTGTATCCTCAAATCTACTTTCAACAGTTTGTCCATAAATTCTTTTTGTTTCTTCGGCATTCCATTCAAAAATATCTGCAGCACCTCCTACTTCACCTTTAGCTTCTGCGAAAGGTTTTCCAACTTCTAATGTCATCCATTTAGCAAGCACATCTTGCTTTTCTCTAATTTTATCTGCAATTCTTCTAATGATGTAAGATCTTTGCCATGGAGCAGTTTTTTTCCAAACTTCCAAACCTTTTTCAGCAGACTTTAGTGCTCTATCAACATCTTCTGGGGTTGCTTTAGATGCATGCCCAATAATTTCTTCATTTGCAGGATTAATTACTTCATACGTAGATTTATCAGAGGATTGGCACCATTTACCATCAATAAATTGACCAAATTTTTCGTACATAAATTCAATTTAGCATTACTATAGGTTGTGTCTACTATGTAATTTTTACACATTAATTATCTTTGATTAGATGATAATCTTTTATAAAAAAGGAGTTCAAGATGAAAGCATATATAATGGGTAATTACACTGAAAAAGCTTTTCAGGGTTTTTTAAAAGATCCAACAAGTGATAGAAAAGCTGTTGTAGAACAATTAACAAAAGCTATGGGTGGAACAATGCATAGCATGGATATTGTTAGAGGTTCTTATGATTTTGTAGTTGTTACTGACGTTCCTAGTTTTGATGATTTTGCAGCAATTAAATTGGTTGTTGAAGCATCTGGAGCTGTAAGAAATTTGACAATGCTTGAGGCAATTGATTTTACAAAAGCTACAACAAAAGCTAGTAAAATTGGTTACAAAGCCCCGGGTCAATAATCTTTTAATATAACTTCCGGCTGCGGACTGGAAGTTATATTAATTCTCATTTACCTTTTTTAATTGGGTCTATTAATAGTTTTTTGACATTATATTTATATTTACCATTATTATAATGAAGCGAATTAACAACTAAGATTCTAGAATTTTCCATATCAATTAAAATTGCATTGCCACCATAACCGCCCATGCCAAATATAACTTTATCTTTTAATCCTGGATAATCCATGTGGAATTGCCCCCCATATGATTTTGTTCTATTATATTCTGGCTCGTTCTTATTCTCGTTATATTTCTTAGGAATTCTTCTTTTGTGAATTTCTTTTAGATACTTACCCACACATGTATTATTTTGATAATCATCCATCATAGCCTTGGCTATTCTAAGATAATCAAATCTTGTTGCCATTATGTTGGGATGTCCATTTCCAAAATGTTCTTTAAAACTTGTATAGCCATAACGAATGCTATTTTTGATTTTTATCTTATCGTTGAAAACTTTACTATAAAATTTGTCATAATCTTCACCAATTTTAAATTTCATATAGTTTAAAATTAATTGAGTGACAAATCCATTGTAATTATAAATTTCCTTAGATTTTTTTGTATTTTGTTTGTTAAAGTGAAAGCGCATGGTTGTTGCAATATCTTCGTCTTCATATGGGCCTAGTTTACTTGTACCATCTTTAAATTCGTCGATATATTTTTGATCACCAGTATTCATATTTAAAAAATTAATTAATTTTTGATCATGATAAAGAGAATCTTTTATTATGGGCCAGTCATTTACTCTAGCATCAACTCCATCAATATAACCCTCACATATTGCGTGACCTACTAAATAAGAAGTTACTGACTTGCCCATTGACATTGAATAAAATTTTGTTTCATTATTTAAAAACTCTCCTAATTGTTCCTTAGGAGAAAATTCATCAATCAATACTTGACCATCTTGGTAATATAAATAACTAAGAATGCCTTTAGTTTTCATTTGTTTTTTTACATATTTATCTTCAATTAAGTTGAATTTAAAATCGTAGGAACTATTCGTCGGTTTAAACTCTTTTAAATGTTGACTTCTATCTCTATATGAATATTTCCATAAATAATAAATCAGCGTATCTCTGTTTGGGTTTGAATGATAGGCAATATTAGTAGCTGATAATGCTTTATTTTTTATTTTGATATTTAGATTATGAGATCCTTGCTCATTTAAATATTGATGATGTCCGTTTTCAGAAAGCCATTTATTAAAAAACCAATTTAAATTCTCAGCAAATAGATTACTTGAAGCTAACAAACTTAAAATTAAAATTAGAAATATTTTTTTCACTTTTTAAGTTTAGATGAAAATTTAAGGTTTTCATTATTAAATTTAGATTTATTCTTGTTTATAAAATCATCCATTATTTTTATTTTTTCTTCTTCAAATTCGGCAACCTTTCTTTCATTAAGATCTACATATAAAGCCAGAATTTCAATTGTTGAGGCCAGAAATTTTTTTTCTTTGTGAATCATTTCCATTTTATATTGCAGTCGTTTTTTATCATGATCAAAATAAACGCAATTAATATCTACTTCATCATTTAGTTGTAGCTCCTGATTATAAGTGATGTGAGATTCTACGATCATTGTGCTTTTCTTAGTTGTTTTTGCTGACTCTTCTCCCATCTTAAAAATATTATTTAATGTATCAGCACCATATTTATCAAACATTAATAGATAATATGAAACATTCATATGATCGTTATAATCAATCCAATCTTTAATTACTTTTTGAGAGCTAAGATAAACAGACATCTAATATTTTAAATGATTAATTCTTTTTGTTATCGTTATCTACGACTAAACAAATCTCAGATTTTGTTAAAAATCTTTTTCCAGTTCCATTATCTAAAGAAAACATTCCACCAATACCCTTAACTGCATCTATAGTTAAATCAGTATGTTTCCATTTTTCATATTGGTCATCATTCATGTAAAAAGGTAGTCCACCAATTTCACCTAATTTTACATCACTTGAGCCAACCATATATTCATTTCTTGGATAGCACATTGGTGCACTTCCATCACAACATCCACCAGATTGGTGAAATAATAGCTCTTCACCATGTTGAGCTTTAAGTTCCTCAATTAATTTAAGTGCTGAGTCTGTTGCTTTTACTTTCATAAAAAATATGGCCCGTGATTCCTCACGGGCCATTATATATAAGTTAGTTTTTAAAAGAAGCCTAATTTCTTTTCACTGTAAGACACGTGAAGATTTTTCACTTGTCTGTAGTGGTTAAGCATCATTTTATGTGTTTCTCTTCCGATACCAGATTGTTTGTATCCACCGAATGCAGCATGTGCAGGATAAGCATGGTAACAGTTAGTCCAAACTCTACCAGCTTGTATTTCTCTACCCATTCTGTAAGCGATATTTCCATTTCTAGTCCAAACACCAGCACCTAAACCGTAAAGAGTGTCATTAGCAATTTGTAATGCTTCTGCCTCATCTTTAAACTTAGTAACTGATACAACTGGTCCAAAAATTTCTTCTTGGAAGATACGCATTGAGTTATTACCCTCAAAAATAGTTGGTTCAATGTAGTTTCCTTTTTCTAAACCACTATTGATTTTTGCAACATTTCCACCACATAGAACTTTTGCACCTTCTTTCTTACCTAAATCTAGATAAGATTTGATTTTTTCCATTTGTTCTAATGATGCTTGTGCTCCAATCATTGTTTCCATTTTTAAAGGATTGTCTTGCTTAACAGCTTTTGTTCTAGCAATAGCTTTCTCCATGAACTTGTCATAGATAGATTCTTGAACTAGCACTCTGCTTGGGCAAGTACAAACTTCACCTTGGTTTAATGTGAACATTGCAAAACCTTCTAAACATTTATCAAAGAAGTCATCATCTTTTGCCATGACGTCTTCAAAGAAAATATTAGGAGATTTTCCACCTAGCTCTAACGTAATTGGTATTAAGTTTTGAGATGCATACTGCATAATCAATCTACCAGTTGTTGTTTCACCAGTGAAAGCAATCTTTTTGATTCTTTTTGATGATGCTAGTGGTTTTCCAGCTTCTAAACCAAAGCCACTTACAACGTTAACTACACCTGGAGGTAATAAATCTCCAATTAGTTCCATAAGTAACATGATTGATGCTGGTGTTTGCTCGGCTGGTTTTAGCACTACACAGTTTCCTGCTGCTAAAGCTGGAGCAAGTTTCCAAGTTGCCATTAATAATGGAAAGTTCCACGGTATAATTTGTCCAACTACACCTAGTGGTTCTGGAATGTGATAAGAATATTCACTGTTACTGATTTCAGCAACTGAACCTTCTTCTGCTCTGATTACTCCAGCAAAATATCTCCAATGATCTATTACTAGTGGTAAATCAGCAGCCATACATTCTCTTATTGGCTTACCATTATCTAAACATTCAGCTGTTGCTAATACATTAAGATTTTTCTCAATGACATCTGCAATTTTAAGAAGAATGTTTGATCTTTCCGTAATTGAAGTTTTACCCCAAGTTGGGAAAGCTGCGTGAGCTGCATCTAATGCTGCATCTACGTCTTTTTCATTTGATCGTGCAATCGAACAGATTACCTCATTTGAAATCGGAGATGTATTATCAAAATACTTTCCAGATTTTGGTTCTACAAACTTACCGTTTATGTAGTTCCCGTATTTTGCTTTGAACGGGAATTTTACTTTCAAATGAGAAGTATCTAATACAGATGACACTTTCATAGCTTCTGCACTCATTTTTTTTACTCCTCTTGTTTTTTTTGTTGTTTTAAGCTTATTATTTTTTCTAGATTTTTTAGAACGCTTCTTAGTCGCAGACTTTTTTGTCCTAACTTTTTTTCTCGTCTTTATTTTTTTTCTAGATGATTTGACCAATTTAATTTTTCTTTTCTTGGTCTTTGGCTTAGCTTTTTTCTTTCTTTTAGTAGCCATAACTAATTAAACTCGTAATATTAGTCTGTGTCTATTTCTTTAAATCTTATTTACCACCTACAATTGAAGGAACACAACATCTTGTGGTGAAATTTTGCGTGATTAATATTTTTTTTTCTATAAGTAGTCCTTAAATATGGACCAAAATTTCTTTAATAAAGTTAGAATTTTAGATGGTGGTATGGGCCAGGAACTTCTTGCTAGAGGTATGGAGCCTAATGGTACATTGTGGAGTGCTAACGCTTTACTTCAAGAAAAATACCACCAGCTTTTATTAGATACTCATTTAGATTTTATTAAAGCAGGTGCAGAAGTAATTGTCACTACAACTTTTACAACAAGAAAATCCCGTTTAAGAGATAATAATGTTTTTGATAAATATGAATATCTCAATAAAAAAGCTGGAGAAATTGCTCAAAAAGCAAAGGAAAATTATCCTAATGTTTTAGTAGCTGGTGGTTTGCCTCCACAAAACTTAACCTATGAAGCAGATAACAGTGCTGACGATGAGATGAGAGAAAATTTTAATAGTCAAGCAAAACTATTAAATCCTTATATTGATTTTTTTTATTTTGACGTCTTAAGCAGTATTAGAGAATTTAAAATTGCTATTGAAAGTATAAAAGAATTTAACAAACCCTATTTATTAGGTGCACATATTTCTGAAGGAAATTATTTACCAAGTGGTGAAAATATTTCAAAAATTATAAATGATATAGAACATTATAAATTAATGGGAATTATATTATCTTGTGTTTCACCTGAAAATTTTGAACTCAATCTTGAAGAAATAAAAAATTTAGGAGTCCCATTTGGATTTAAATTGAATGCTTTTATAAAAACAAGTTCAAAACCTAATTATAATGATGCATATAAAAAACATAAAACTGGAAATCCGAATGAATTCCTTGGGGTAAGGAAAGATTTAACTCCAGAAAAAATGCTAGAATTTGCAAAAAAATTCAAAGATGCAGGAGCTACAATTATTGGTGGTTGTTGTGAAACTACACCTTTACATATTAAGGCTTTTTCTAAGCTTAAGTAGTTTTTTTGTAATCAGCTTTTCTTACAAAATAAATTCCAACTGAAACAGCGATTAAAGAAATTAATACCTTTGTCGTAATTAATTCTTTTAAGAATATATAACTTAAAATTGTTCCAAAAATTGGAATTAAGTATGATACTTGTGATTGGAAAATTAAACCATTATTAACTAAAATTCTAAATCGTAATAACCAAGCGATACCTGTTGAAACAAGACCTAAATATATTACTGACACAGTTGAGTCTAATCTTGGTGTTAAATTCCAAGGCTGTTCTAAAAAACTAACGAGTGGTATCAAAATAATTGTAGCCCAAATTAGTATAGATCCGGTTACATTTTCATTTTTTTTCTTACTAATTTTTAAAGTTAGTACACCACCAATTACATAGCAAGTTGAGCCTAAAAGAATTAATAAAGCAGATAAAAAATTATTTTCATCGATTAACAAATTATCTGAAAATAAATACAGTATTCCAGAAAAACCTATTAAAATTCCAAATGTTTTAATAAAATTAAACTTTTCATTTGTCGTATAAAAATGACCTAGAACAGTTGAACTTAAAGGTGTTGTTGACATTAAAATTGCTGCTAAGTTACTTTGAACTGATTGAACTCCATAAGCAATCAAATAAAAAGGTGCTACTAAATTTATAAACCCAATCATAGCAAACCAATGCCAATCTTTTGAGAATGCTTCTATTTTAATATTTTTATAATAACAAAGTAATAAAACTGGAATAGCTCCAAAAAAAACTCTTAAAAATGCGATGGTAACTGGACCATATGAGTATGTTGCAATTTTAATATTAAAAAAAGCAGAAGCCCAAATTAATGCTAGCAAAATTAATAAAAGATAATCTGTAATTTTAGCTTGTCTCATTCGGTAATCTCCTCAGTAACTCCATTTGTAATTTTTTTTAAATTTGTAAAATCTATTTTAAATACACAGTTTGGATGACCAGCAGCAGCAAACAATAAGTTAAATCTACTTAAAGATTTATCTATTAAAATTTCAATCTTTTTTAAATGACCAATAGGTGAAACTCCTCCAATTGTGTAACCTGTGATATTTTTTACATCTTCGGCTGAAGCCATAAATGCATCCTTTATTTTAAGTGCCTTCTTAATCCTGTTTAATGACGCCCTTTTATCGCCTGCAACTAAGCATAAAGTGAAACTATTCTCAGTTTTAAAGAGTAAACTTTTTACAATTGCTCCTACCTCACAACCTAAAGATGAAGCTGCCTCAAGAGCAGTCCTGGCAGAGGTTTCAAGAACTATTATATTTTGAGATTCATCATAATTCTTAAGGATTTTTTCAACTCTTTGAACTGGCTCTTTGTCTAATAAACTCATTATTCAACTTTTAATTGTTAGTCAATTTGCACATTACCTATTAAACTTATGTAAAAAATGCATAGGTGATATCAATTAAAAGAGCATTATCTATCAGTCTTTTTTTGTTATTACAACGCCCAGTATTATAAAGGAGAGATTATGAGTTCAAGTGATGTATTAAAGACCATTAAAGATAAAGATATTGAATACGTAGATCTAAGATTTACTGATCCTAGAGGTAAACTTCAACATGTAACCATGGATGCCAAAATGGTGGATGAAGATATGTTGAACGAAGGGATTTTTTTTGACGGTTCCTCTATAGCTGGCTGGAAAGCTATTAATGAATCTGACATGATCCTAAAGCCAGATAATTCTAGAGCGATCGTAGATCCATTCACATCTCATAATACATTAAATCTTTTTTGCGATGTTTTAGATGCAATTAAAAAGGATCCTTATGAAAGAGATCCTAGAGGAACAGCTAAAAAA
>CACDNT010000025.1 GCA_902554195.1 uncultured Pelagibacteraceae bacterium | reverse complement strand
CTAATTCCTCTGATTCATTTGCATTATTCACAAAAATAAGTCCAGACATTAATTTTTCTTTAATGTCACAATGTGGCTTTAACCAAAAACCTTCACGATCACATATAACCTCAAGTCTGACATATGAACCAGATAAATCTTTATTAATCATTTTGGAGATTGTTTTGCATGTTTCTTTAGATTGAAGTTCATTAATAAATTTTACTAAATTTGGAAATTGAGAAGCATTTTCTTTTGTAACAAAACATCTAAATTTTATTGCCTTACCACCTGAAGCTATACCTTCTCTAAATTCAGCGGCACCACCATCAATTGCTCTTGTACCATCGTAATTGAGATTATGTTTGCTTACATCAGGAATGTCTGCCCCTTCTATTTCTTTAATAGCCTCTTCACTTAAAGCATCATTATATTCCCAATGATTAAATGGGAATTCATACTTTTTTGAATTTTTCAATATAGAATTAAGAAAAGTCATAATCTTTAAATTGCTTCTCTATATATCCCGATATTCGATGAGTTTCATTAAGTTTTTTATAATTCCATTCTTCAACTGTATCCTCTAAGTTTTTAATTATATGTAAGGATTTAAAGAGCTCAAAAAATTTTTTGAAACGAATATTTTTTTTGATAGCTGGCATTTGAGCTACATATATTGGTCTTCCCGACATAGCTGCTTCAGATATCATAGATGTAGAGTCGCAAGTCACTATAATATGATTAGCTAGTTTAAGTGATGATAAATAGGCTTTCTTATCAATATCTTGAATTATAATCTGGTCATCATCAAAAAAATTTTGAGCTTTATCTATAATTCTTTGTGGTGTTCTCATTGAGGGTATAAAAATTAGCTGATAACCTTGATTTATGAAATTTTTTTTAGTTTTAACAAAAATTTCCTCAATTATTTCATCATTAAAATCATAATACTTATTTGGACCACCTGCGATAAACACAATTACTTTTTCTTTTTTAATTCGAGGTTTTAGGTAATTAATATTTTCCTCTAAATCTTTTTCGGTAAGATAATGAATTGCTCCTTTGGTTTTAAGAACATTTTTCCCCTCAAGACCATCGTGCTCTGGTGCAATAACAAAATCAAAATTATTTAATGATACTTTTGGATCCTGAATATGAATGCTCATAATTTTATTTCCAAATTTTTTTTTTAAAAAGATGGATGGGACTACACTTTTTCTCCCACATGAAATTACCACATTAAATTTTTTTGATATATTGTTTTTGAAAACAAAATCTTTTACAGGTGTAATTTTTGGAGGAATCATTTTCCAAAAATTATTTAGTTCAATTTTTTCGTGTATAAATTCAAGATTAAGAGCTTTGGCAAGCCCCTCAACTTGGCTAATCATGCCATGCATACCCTCGGTCAATAATAAACCTTTTAATTTAGTCATTTATCACTATATAGCTTTCATATGAGTCAAAATCCAACTAAACACACAAAAGTGTTAATAATTGGGTCTGGTCCTGCTGGATACACTGCTGCAGTTTATGCAGCTAGAGCAATGTTAAATCCAATTTTAGTTTACGGGTCGGAGCCTGGAGGCCAATTAACTACAACAACAGATGTTGAAAACTTTCCAGGCTTTGCTGATGTTATTCAAGGTCCGTGGCTTATGGATCAAATGAAAGAGCAAGCAAAAGCAGTTGGAACAGAAATGATTGAAGATCATATAAGTTCAGTAAATTTAAAAACAACACCTTTTGAGGCTGTTGGTGACACTGGTCAAAAATATACTGCTGACAGTATAATAATTTCCACAGGTGCCCAAGCTAGATGGTTAAATATTAAATCTGAACAAGAGTTCAGAGGATTTGGTGTATCGGCATGTGCAACATGTGATGGTTTTTTCTTTAAAGATAAGGAAGTTGCTGTTGTAGGTGGAGGTAATGCGGCTGTTGAGGAGGCAATGTTTCTTACAAAATTTGCGTCAAAAGTAAAATTAATTCACAGAAGAGATAATTTGAGAGCTGAAAAAATGCTTCAAAAAAAACTTATGGAAAATAAAAAAATTGAAATCATTTGGGATACAGTTGTTGAGGATGTAATTGGAGATAAAGATCCAAAGAATGTTAAAGGAATAAAAGTTAAAAATGTGAAAACAAATAAAATTGAGGAAATAAAATTAGACGGTGTTTTCATTGCGATTGGTCATGACCCTGCAACTCAATTATTTAAGGATCAACTTAGTATGGATAATGAGGGTTATTTAATAACAAAACCAGATTCAACAGAGACTAATGTACCAGGTGTTTATGCAGCTGGAGACGTAAAGGATAAAACATTTAGGCAAGCGGTAACTGCTGCTGGTATGGGATGTATGGCAGCACTTGAGGCTGAAAAGTTTTTATCTCATTAAAGTGAAAAATAATCTTCATGTTTTCTTGGGCGCTACAGTTGCAGATGCAGCAGCTAGACCATTACATTGGGTATATAATCAAAAAAAATTAGGTATTTATATTAAAGGAAAAAAAGACTTTTCTTTCTTAAAAAAAAATAGAAGTCCTTTTTATAATATCAAAACTGGAAAAGTCTCTGGTTACAATGAAATCAGCCAAGTGATGTTTTACACACTACTGGATGGACACGAAAATATAGAGAAACGTTTCAAAAAAAAAATCCTTAAAAACTTTGGCCCTGGAAGTAAATATTGGAAAAATTTAAAACTGAGATCTAAATATAAAAAAGTCAAAGACTGGCGCGGTATAGTCAGGGGACCATGGATACATCAAAATATTATTGAGACGGTAAAAAATATCAAATTAAAAAAGAAGATCTCTGGTGGTGTTAAAGTCAATGAGTCAGACGGTTTTTGTGCTACTCTTCCATATTTTCTCTATGGCTTTGATTTTAAAAGTTTAGAAAAAATTTTCAAAATTGTAACGGTTTCAAAAATGAGTTTTAAATATGCTATGGCAAAATTTTATTTAATAGATTTTGCATTAAAGGGAGCAGAAGACCCAATCAAAGAATTCATTAAAAAATTTAATGGAAATTCTTTTTTTAAAGGAATTGTTAATGACATTAAAAAGATAAGAAAATTTGGATCAAAGTTCGATCCAACTGCGATAAAGAAACTAGGTATGGCTTGTAGCTACCCAGGAACTTTTAACAGCTCAATATATACAATTATTAAATCAAAAAATTATAAAGATGCTATTTTAAAAACAATAAAGGCTGGTGGGTGCAATTGCTCTCGAGCTAATTTTACTGGTGCATACTTTGCTGCTTTAGAGGGGATAAATTCTATTCCAAATAATTGGATTAAAAAAACAATTCCTGCAAAAAAAATTTTAAATCAAAAATAATTATTTGTTTAGAGCTTCACAAAAAGATTTAATTCTCGACATTGCTTTTTTTAAATTTTTCATGGATGTAGCATATGAAATTCTAAAATATCCATCTAAACCAAAAGCAGAACCTTGGACAACAGCAACATTTTCTTTTTCAAGTAATCTTTGAACAAAATTAGTATCGGTTTTTAATTTTGTTTTTTTATTTAACAATCCTTTGCAGCTTGGAAATACGTAAAATGCTCCATTTGGTATTAAACAACTTATACCTTTTATACTATTTAAGCTTTTCACAACAAAGTTTCTTCTGTCTTTAAATGCTTTAGCTCTAGTTTTTATGAATCCCTGTTTTCCATTTAATGCCTCAACAGCTGCGGCTTGACTTATTGAAGACGGATTTGAAGTTGATTGTGATTGGATTTTTCCAATAGCTTTTATTATTTCCTTTGGACCAGCAGCATAACCTATTCTCCAACCAGTCATAGCATATGATTTACTTACTCCATTCATCGTAAGTGTCCTATCTTTTAGCTTAGAAATTTGAGCAATTGTAAAAAAATTAAAGTTGTCATACCTAACATGTTCATAAATGTCATCACTCAGAATAAAAATTTTTTTATTTCTGATTAAAATTTTTGCTAAATCGTTAATTTCTTTTTTTGAATAACCTGCTCCTGTTGGATTTGATGGAGAATTAAGAATGATCCATTTAGTTTTTTTAGATATTGCTTTTTTTAATTTTTTTGGAGTAAGTTTAAACCCTTCTTGTTCGGTACATTTGATTATTTTTGGCTTTCCTCCAGCTAACAAAACCATATCTGGGTATGATACCCAAAAAGGTGCTGGTATAATTACTTCGTCCCCTTTATTAAGAGTTGCCATAAAAGCATTGTAAAGAACTTGTTTTCCTCCTGTGCCAACAGTGATTTGATCTAAAGAGTAGTTAAGTTTATTTTCTCTTTTAAATTTCTTAATTATAGCTTTTTTAAGTTCAGGTGTGCCATCAACAGCAGTGTATTTTGTGTCTCCTCTTTTGATAGCTTTGATAGCAGCTTTTTTGATATTTTCTGGAGTGTCAAAATCTGGCTCTCCAGCTCCTAAACCAATTACATCTTTACCAGCTGCTCTTAATTCTCTAGCTTTCTGAGTAACTGCGATTGTTGGCGATGGCTTAATTCTCTTTAAACTGTCTGATATTATGCTCATTGAAATATAAATTAATTCTACTACGTTCTTTAATATATGGAAAATACTTATCAAGATTTAATTACTGATATTCAGAGTAAAAACCCAAAAATCAGTGGAAAACTTGAAGGTGGTAAAAAATTTAAAATCAAATCTGATTTCAAGCCAGCGGGTGATCAACCAGAGGCTATTAAAAAATTAGTAAACGGTGCAAATAAAGAGGAATTTAATCAAGTTTTGCTTGGTGTTACTGGGTCTGGAAAAACTTTTACAATGGCAAAGGTGATAGAGGCAACAAATAGACCAGCCTTAATTCTTGCTCCTAACAAAACTCTCGCTGCTCAACTTTATGGAGAGATGAAAACATTTTTTCCTGATAACGCTGTTGAGTATTTTGTGTCTTATTATGATTACTATACACCAGAAGCTTATGTCCCAAGATCTGACACATACATTGAAAAAGAAGCATCAATTAATGAACAAATAGACAGGATGAGACATTCAGCAACAAGATCACTTTTGGAGAGAGATGATGTTTTAATTGTAGCTAGTGTATCGTGTATTTATGGTTTAGGGTCTGTTGAGGCTTATAGCAAAATGACTCTAACGCTCCAAAAAAACTATGATTATAATAGAGAACAGATAATTAAGTCTCTAGTTGCGTTACAATACAAAAGAAATGATCAAAATTTTTATAGAGGCACTTTCAGAGCTCGTGGTGAATATCTAGAAATCTTTCCATCTCATTTAGAAGATAGGGCCTGGCGATTAAATTTGTTTGGTGATAAACTGGAGAAAATTGAGGAGTTTGACCCTCTCACGGGTGATCAAGTTAGAGAATTAAGTTTAGTTAAAGTTTATGCAAATAGTCATTACATAACTCCTAAACCAACTATCGAACAAGCAATTTTAAATATAAGAAAAGAATTAGAAATTACTCTTAAAAAACATAAAGCAGAAAATAAATTACTTGAGGCTCAAAGACTTGAGGAAAGAACTAAATTTGATCTTGAAATGATTGAGGCAACTGGGTCTTGTGCTGGAATTGAAAATTACTCAAGATTTTTGTCAGGTAGAAAACCAGGCGAACCACCCCCAACTTTATTTGAATACTTTCCAGATAATACTTTAATTTTTGTTGATGAGTGTCATGTAACAGTTCCCCAGCTTAATGGAATGTACAAAGGTGATAGATCAAGGAAAAGTACGCTTGCTGAATATGGATTTAGACTTCCATCTTGTATGGATAATAGACCATTAAAATTTGAGGAATGGGATTTAATGCGAACACAAACAGTATTTGTTTCAGCAACGCCAGGACCTTGGGAATTAGAACAAACAAAAGGGAAGTTTATCGACCAAGTTATAAGGCCAACCGGATTAATTGATCCACCAGTGGAAATAAGACCTGCTAAAAACCAAGTAGATGACTTAATGCATGAATGTAAAAAGGTAATAGAAAAAAATCATAGAGTTCTAGTTACAACTCTTACTAAAAAAATGGCAGAGGATTTAACTGAGTACCTTCATGAAAATGGAGTGAAAGTTAGATACCTTCATTCCGATATTGACACTCTTGAAAGAATAGAAATTATGAGAGACTTAAGGATGGGTGTTTTTGACGTGCTTGTAGGCATAAATTTATTAAGAGAGGGTTTAGATATTCCTGAATGTGCTCTAGTTGGAATTTTAGATGCAGACAAAGAAGGATTTCTAAGATCTGAAACATCCTTGATTCAAACTATCGGAAGAGCTGCAAGAAATGTTGATGGCAAGGTTATTTTGTATGCTGATAAAGAAACAAAAAGTATCAAAAAAGCTATACAAGAAACAGAAAGAAGAAGAAAAATTCAGTTAGCTTATAATAAAAAAAATAAAATAGATGCAAAAACAGTAAAAAAAGAAATTAACGATATTCTAGAAAGTGTTTATGAGAAAGATTATGTAAAAATCAGTGAGGGTTCAAACATTGGTGGAAATTTAAAAAAACATTTAAAAGGTTTGGATAAAAAAATGAAAGAAGCAGCCTCCAATCTTGAGTTTGAAGAAGCAGCAAAAATCAGAGATGAAATAAGAAAATTAGAGAGTACTGAATTAGAAATAACATTAAATCCAAAAATAAGACAGTATGATGTTAAAAATAAACTTTATCCCAAAGGAAGATCCACTATGGGTATGCCTGGTACCAAAGTTACAAAAAAAAAAGATAAAAAATGGAAGCACGCAAAATAATAATTACAGGTGGAGCAACAAGAATAGGTGCTGCAATTGCAAAAAAACTTTCAGGTCCAAATAAAGAGTTAATTCTTCATTTTAATAAATCAAAATCCAAAGCAGTAATCCTCAAAAAAAAATTAGAGGGCTATGGAACTAAAGTTTATTTAGTCAAAGGTGATTTAAGTAAAGAAAAAGATATTATCAAAATTATCAAATTAGCAAAATCTAAATTAAAATATTTTGATTGTCTTGTTAATAATGCTTCGTTATTTGAAAATGATAAATTAACAAATTTTAATAATAAAAGTTGGGAGAAACATATATCAACCAATTTAAAAGCACCTGCGCTTTTAACTAAAGGATTTTCCAAAAATGTTAGAGGAAATAATAACAATATTATTAATATTATTGATCAAAGAATTTTTAAACTAACTCCATATTTCTTTTCTTACACTATTAGTAAATCTGGTCTTTATACTTTGACTAAAACTAGTGCTATGAGTCTTTCTCCTAAAATAAGGGTAAATGGTATTGCCCCAGGACCTACTATCAAAAATCAAAGACAAACTGAAAAACATTTTGAAAAACAATATCTTGCTACTCCTTTAAAAAGACAGGTTGACGTTAATGAGATTTGTAATGCTGTTGACTTTTTTATAAAAAGCAGATCTATTACTGGTCAAGTGCTGGCAATTGATAGTGGCCAAAGTTTAAACTGGCAAACACCAGATGTTCTAGGTAAGGAATGAAAAAAAATAATTTTAAGATTGTTAAAATTGATAAAGAAAAATCCCTTTTTAATTATGAAAAAAAGATCCTTATAAACGAGTTAATACTAGATTTAAAACTCGGATATTATGATTTTGAGAGAGAAAATGCTCAAAAAGTAAAATTTAGCCTTGAAATAGATTATCAAGATAAAAAACCGTCAAATGATAAAGATTTAAAATCAATAGTTAATTATGGAACTATTGTTAAACTGATAAGAAAACTGGTTAAGAAAAAACATTATAACTTTTTAGAAACTCTTGCGGAGGCTGTCTTTGACGAATTATTTAAAGATAAAAGAATTGCAAAAATAATGCTCAAAATTGAAAAATTAGAGATTTTAAAAGAATGCTCATCTGTTGGTATTCAAATTACCAAAAAGAGAAGTCATGATAAGTTCTGATATTGGAAAAGAGATAATAAAGAAAGAACTGCCTTTAATCCCGAAACTTCCTGGTGTTTATAGGATGTTGAATGAAAAAGAAGAAATTCTTTATGTTGGTAAAGCCAAAAATTTACCCAATAGACTTAAAAGTTATGTAGCTGAAAAAAACCACATTATTAGAACCGAAAGAATGTTGTCACAAACTAGAAAATTGGAGATAACAACTACTTCTAATGAAAGTGAAGCTTTGCTTTTAGAGGCAAATTTAATCAAAAAACATAAACCAAAATTTAATATTTTATTAAGAGATGATAAATCTTTTCCTTTTATATTTATTAGCAACAAAGATAAATGGCCACAAATAAAAAGACACAGAGGGAAAAAAACTACTGAAGGTTTTTACTTTGGTCCTTTTGCATCCGCAGGATCAGCTAATTGGACAATTAAAATGATACAAAAAATATTCCATCTTAGAGTTTGTGATGACACTGTATTTAGAAATAGAGAGCGACCATGTATTTTATATCAAATTAAAAGATGCTCTGGTCCTTGTGTTGGTTATATAGAAAAGGAAGAATATAAAAAGACTGTTGATGATGCTATTGAATTTGTCTCTGGTAAATCAAGAAAAATACAAAAAAGCCTTTCAGAGCAGATGGAAAAAGCTAGTGAAAGTTTGGATTTTGAAAAAGCGGTAATTTTAAGAGATCGAATAAAATCCTTGAATATAATTCAATCATCACAAAGAATTAATGAGGCTAATCTTATAGAAGCTGATGTAATCGCAGGTTATAAAGAGTCCGGCAAAGCGTGTATTCAAGTTTTTTTTTATAGGTCAAAACAAAACTGGGGCAATCAATCTTTTTTTCCAAAACATGATCCAGATGAAAATTTGAGCAATATAATTAATTCTTTTGTCACACAATTTTATGAAAATAAAAGTGTCCCCTCCTCAATAATATTGTCTGAAGAGATAAAAGAAAAAGTTTTAATTGAAAAAACGCTCTCTCTTAAAGAAAAAAAACAAGTTTCTATATCGATCGCAAAAAAAGGATCAAAATTGAAAGTAATTAACCAAGCAATAAAAAATGCAAAAGAAAGTTTAAATAGAAAGCTGTATGAAAGTCAAAATAATAAGGAATTATTTGAAGCTGTGGCAAG
>CACDNT010000024.1 GCA_902554195.1 uncultured Pelagibacteraceae bacterium | reverse complement strand
CATATCCCATTGCTACAGGGCCATTTACACTAGGTCCGAATGTACCACTAGTAATCTCTCCAATATGAACATCTGATTGATTAAATATTTTTGTTTTTTCTCTAGCAATTATTCTTCCCTCAGGTTTAATCCCAACTCTTATTTTGGTGACACCATCATTCAATTGTTTAATAATGATGTCTGAACCAATAAAGTCACCTTTAGATATTCTTTCTTTTGAAATTGCCCATTTCAAATTCGCTTCAACTGGAGTTTTATTTTTATCAAGGTCATGACCATACAAGCATAAGCCAGCTTCTAATCTTAAAGTATCTCTTGCTCCTAAGCCTGCCAATCTAGATCCTTTATCAATTAATTCTCTTGTCAATTTATCTGCAAAGTTATTTGGAACCGATATCTCAAAACCATCTTCACCTGTATATCCGGATCGAGTAATGTATACTTTCTGATTTTCGAATACGAACCAGTTTCCAGACATAAAATTTAAATCCTTTACTCCATCAATGACATCATTTAAGATTTGTGATGATTTAGGTCCCTGAATTGCTATTAAAGATCTATTTTCATCCAAAACCATTTTGTACTTTTCGTTTAATAGTTCCTTTAATATTTTAAAATCATTGTCTTTACATGCTGCATTTAGAATTATTAAAAAACCTTCATCAATTTTTGTAATGATTAAATCATCTTGTATCCCAGCATCTTTATCCATTAAGAAGCTGTATTTAGAATGATTTAATTTCAAATTTTTTAAATCTAATGGAAAAATTTTTTCTAAATCTCTAATTAATTCATCGCCACCATAGATAAATAATTGACCCATATGTGAAACATCAAAAATACCAGAGTGATTTCTTGTGAATTTATGCTCCTCTACAATACCTTCAGAATATTGGATTGGCATCTGATAACCTGCAAATTCAACAAACTTTGCGTTACAATCCTGATGTAATTGGTAAAGCGATGTTTTTTTTATTTCCATATTAACTCATCATACCCATCTGTATATTTGCCTGAGAGTTTTGCTCCTTCGGCGAGAATTAAATCTCTTTCCAGAGTTAATATGTTACGGTCCTTTTTGCCTGAGAGATTCCTGGGCGGTTGCTCCTTCGGCGCTACGATAATCTGTAGTCTCTCCCGTAAATCAATAGTCCTATAAGTGACATAAAATGTCAATTGGAAACGATTGCCTTAGGCTTTTTTAAAAGCGTGTAAAACTGTAGTAATACAGCAAAAAGGATTATTGCTCCTCCTATCAATCCATACATTGAAGGTATTTCGTTTACAAAAAGAAAAGCCCAAATAGGACCAAGAACAGATTCGGATAACATGATTATTCCAACCATTGCAGAAGGTGTTGTTCTTGCACCAATTGTTATAAATATAAAACCAAAACCTATTTGAAAAAATCCAGCTAAAAAACCTAAAAAAATATCATGAGGTGAAATCATTATAGTTGGTGAAAGTGATAAACCAATAAGACATGAACTTACACCTGCAACAAACTGTGCTGGGACCATATCAACAGATGGAAATTTTCTAACGATCATTATCAAAACTGCAAAAGTAATTGGCATTGTGAAAGCTGCTAAATTTCCGGATAATTCTCCTGGAGATAATGAATTTCCAACCATTAACAGCACTCCAGACATTGCTAAAATAATTGAAATTAACGTAATTAAATTAATTTTTTCTTTTAAGAAAAAAAAACCAAATATAGCTAAAAATAAGATTTGAAGTGATATGATGAAGTTAGTATTAGCAACAGTGGTGTTATACATGGCAAAAACATAACCACAGAAACCAATAGATAATATTAATCCACCAATAAAACCTGGTAATCCAGAGTCATAAAACGATTTTAAAACTTTACTTTTGTAAGTGATAATCAAAAAAGTTAAAACCGTAAGAGAGAAAAATAAGGATCTCCAAAATAATATCTGCCATAAAGTTGCACCTTCAAAAGATTTAACTATTAATCCGCCAAAGCTTAAACTAAGAGCACCAAAAAATATCAGTAATGGACCGGGTAAAGTTTTTAAAATATTCATTAAATTTGTGAAATTAAATTTTGAGTCTCTAAGTCATACAATTTAAAAAGAGTTTCTGCACTACTTAAATCCACCTCCTGAAATTTAACTCTGGAGCCAGGAGTTAATTGAACCAATTTGTCATAATCGGCACTTACAACGACGCCGATTTTAGGATAGCCCCCTATAGTACCATGATCTGAGAGCATGATTATCGGATTGCCATCAGCCGGCACTTGTATCACGCCCTTAATTAAGCCTTCAGATCTAATATTAGTATCAACTATATTTTCTATTTTTTTTCCCTCTAATCTCATTCCCATACGATCAGATAGTTTAGAGACTTTAAACTCATTTTTAAAAAAAATTTTCTTACCCTCTTCAGAAAAATAATTAAAATTTGTTCCTTTAATTACTCTGATATTTTCTATTTTTGTATTAACATAATTTAACTTTCTATTTACGAAGTTATTATTGATTTCTTTAACATTAATTTTTTGGTTATCAGATAATTTTTCTCCATTATTAGATCCTATCTTTGCTTTAGTATTAGTTGAACAACTAGACCATTGAAATTTTAAATCAAATGTACCACTGATTGCTAGATATCCATACACAGATTTATTAGTTGATATAATATCCAACTCGTCATCATTTTCTAAAATAAATGATTGATAACATTCTCCATTAATTAGATTATCACTTTTTTTAATTTTGAAACTGACATCGCCAGTGATAGCAATATTAATCTTATCTCCATGATATTTCAAATGAGGGCCTTGATAAGCAAATTCTATCACTGGATCATTATGATTGTTACCAGTAAGTTTATTAGCCAATAAATAATTTCTGTTATCCATAGCCCCACTGAATGGGATACCTATATGATAAAGATTATTTCTTCCAAGATCTTGAAAAGTTGAATTAATACCAGCCCTTAAAATTTCAAAATAATTTTTATTCATGATAATTTTGATATTTTTCTTTACTAATTCTTTTGAATGTAACTAAATCGCCTGGATTAATTAAATTGGGCTCTTTTTCTTTAGTGCTATCAAAAATATTTAATGGAGTATTTCCTATGATATTCCATCCCCCAGGGCTTTCAAAAGTGTAGATATTGGCAAATTGCTCAGTCAAACCAATTGAACCCTTTGGCACTTTAACCCTCGGGGTATCAAGACGTTTTGCTCTAAGATTTTCATCTAAATCTCCAAGAAAAGGCATACCTGCAATAAAACCTGTCATATAACAAAAAAATTCTTTTTCAAAAAAACTCTCGTATATTTTTTCCTCTTTCATCTTAAGTTTTTTTTCTAACCTTTTTATATCTAGAGAAAATTCTTTCTCACAGCAGACAGGAATTTCGAATTTTTTATTTTGAATACTTTCACCTTTGATAATCTCAATATTATCAATTATTTTTTTAAGTTTATTAAAGTTAATTTTTTTAAGATCAAAAGAAATAATTAATTTATTGTAAGATGGAGTAATATTGTTTACCCCTAAAATATTTTTTTTTTGAATAGTTTTAAAATATTTGATTACTTGTGTGTTAATGTCTTTATTTACATCTTTGCCAAAATCACAATATAAAGATGCGTCACCAAGATTTGATATATTTTTTATCATGCCATGTTATACTGAAGAATAATGAGTATTGAAATTAATATAAATTGTGATTTAGGCGAGAAATCTAAACATCATTCTAACAAGCATGATCCTGACTTACTTGAAATAGTTAATTCAGCAAATATAGCATGTGGTTATCATGCAGGTGACGAGGAAACTATGAATCAGGTTGTAGAAATATCAAAAAAAAATGGTGTCAGTATTGGTGCACATCCATCTTTTAACGATCCTGAAAATTTTGGGAGAGAACGAATGAATTTATCCTCTTCTGAATTAGAAAAATTAATAATTGATCAATATGAAATTCTTCAAACAATTTCGTCTAATCATGGTGAAAATGTAACTCATATAAAACCACATGGAGCTTTAAATAATATGGCATGTGAAGATATTGATTTAGCAACGACTTTGGCAAAAGTAATTAAAAGAATAAATCCAGACTTAATTTATTTAGTGCCAACTGGATCTAAAATGGAACAAGCTGCTAAAAAATTAGATATGAAAATTGCTTGTGAAATATTTGCTGACAGAAATTATGAGGATGATGGAAATCTTGTATCAAGAAAAAAACCTCATGCTTTAATCACTGACCCAGAACAAGCAAAAAAACATGTGTTAAAAATGGTGCAAACTCAGTCACTTAATTGTCACAGTGGGAAACAAATACCTTGTGAAATCGACTCTGTATGTATACATGGCGATAATATTAGTTCATTAGAGACAGCTAAATCTATAAGAAAAAATTTACTGGCTAACGGACTAAATTTAAAAACATTAAATAAAATGAAAAAATTTATATGATTAAAAATTTACTTATTTCTCTTATTATATCTACTTTGCTAATATCAAATTCATATGCTGCTGGCTCGAGTGATAGTGGATCTTCTAAAACTAAAACATCTTACGATATAGCCGTTACTCATATTAAAGCAGCAAAAAATTTTGAAAAAAAAGATAAATTAGAAAAAGCAAAAAAAAGATACGAGAAAGCCCAAAAATTATTAATTCAATCAAATAAAAAATCTCCTAATAAAGCTGATACATTAAATTATCTAGGCTTTACTACTAGAAAACTTGGTGATTTTGAAAATGGGGAAAAATATTATTTACAAGGATTAAGTATTGATCCAAATCATGTAGGTATAAATGAGTACCTAGGCGAACTATATGTTGCCACTAATAGACATAATCTTGCAGTCGAAAGACTTGAAGTTTTGAAAAATTGCAATTGTCAAGAATATGACCAGCTAAAAGCAGTTATAGCTGGTGAAAAATCAAAATATTAATTACTATTAATAGACAATAGGAAACTAACAATTATAATTGTTTTTTAAAATAATATTACCTTGTTAGAAGAATCACTCATACTCTTACAGATCATTTTCATTGATATTATCTTAGCTGCAGATAATGCAATCATAATTGGTTTAATCGCTGCAAATTTTGTACCTAAAAATAGAAAATTAATTATTTTTTGGGGTGTAGTTGGTGCACTTGTTTTTAAAGTTTTATTCGCTATTTTTGCTACTTACCTTTTTCAATTTTATTGGGTTAAAATAATTGGTGGTCTTCTTTTAATCTGGATTGTTAATGATCTGAGAAAAGATTTATTTGAAATTAAAAAGATTAAATCACCTACTAAAAAATCAAAAGAACCCTCATTTATTAAAAGTATTTATAAAGTCCTTTTTGCAGACATAACTATTAGTTTTGATAACGTCATTGGTGTTGTGGGTGCTGCAAAAGGTAACTTTGGTTATATGATGTTTGGACTTATCTTATCAGTTGTTTTGACTGGTGCATTAGCTACTTATTTAGCTAATTATATTCAAAGACATCTTTGGATTGCCTATATTGGTTTAGGTTTTATTTTGCTTGTTGCTTTACAGTTGATTATTGGTGGATTAAATGATTATGGTGTTTTATCAATTAATGAAACCTTTAAAAAATACTTCTAATCAAAAAAGTTGCCACTTAAACACTTATTCATTTTAATTTTTATAATGATAGCTCATGGGAGTGCGTTTCCTGTAGCTAAGTTAGCTCTTAATAATTCTGTTCCACCCATCTTAATGGCATCATTAAGAATGGGATTAGTATTTTTATTACTAATACCTTTTTGGAAATTAAAATTACCAAATAAAAAATTTTTTAAACCATTGATACTATTTTCAATATCTATGGGCGTTTTGGTTTATGTATTTATGAATCTATCATTATTTCATTCATCAATAATTGCTCCTATAATTTTAGGATCTCAACTTGCAATACCGTTTGGAATACTAGCAAGTGCGTTTTTATTAAATGAGAATATAAGCAAAAATAAATGGATTTTGATTTTCACATCCTTTCTTGGAATAGTTATAATTTTTTTTGATCCTAAATTAACAGAAAACTATTTGGGTTTATTTTTTGCAAGTCTTATGGCTTTATTTTTTGGACTAGCACAAGTTTATTCAAGACAATTAAAAGAACTGCCAATAAGTATGATAAATGCTAGCACTGGTGTTTTTGGTTTTATAATACTCTTAATTATTTCATTTTTCTTTGAGGGTAATGTTCAAGAAAATATTGAGCAAATAAATTTTGAGTCATGGATGCTCATATCGTATCAAGCAGTGATAGTATCTTTATGTGCACACCTGCTGATGTTTTATCTCTATAAATTTTATACTGTTGGTAGAATTTTTCCTTTTTATTCTCTTTTTCCAATATTTGGAATAATTCTCACATATCTAATTTTCGGTGAAGTGCCGACTATTTTGTTCATATTGGGTGGAATAATAGTAATTACTTCAGTGTTTTTTTTACACAAAATTAAATAATTTGCTTATTGCAACTTTTTATAAATCAGATTTAATTTGGTTTTTAAAAATTGTTAACAATAAAAGAGGATAATAATGAAAAAACTATTTATAGCTGCATTTATATTTGTTTCTACTTTTACAACAAATGTTTTTGCAGAAGTAAAAATGGGAATTATATTAGGATTTACTGGTCCAATTGAATCCCTTACCCCAGCAATGGCAGCATCTGCTGAACTTGCTTTTAAAGAGGCATCAGATTCTGGATCATTACTTGGTGGTGAAAAAATTTCAGTTGTAAGAGCAGACTCAACTTGTGTTGACTCAGCGGCAGCTACTGCAGCAGCCGAAGGTGTTATTGCACAAGGTGTTGCAGCAATTATGGGAGCTGATTGTTCAGGTGTAACGGGTGCGATTGCATCTAATGTTGCGGTGCCAAACGGTGTTGTAATGATTTCACCTTCAGCAACATCTCCAGGTTTAACAACTCTTGATGATAAAGGATACTTTTTTAGAACAGCTCCTTCAGATGCAAGAGGTGGCCAAATCTTAGCTGATGTTACAAAAGACAGAAAAATTAAAAGTGTAGCGATTACTTATACAAACAACGACTATGGAAAAGGTTTAGCAGATGTTTATAAAGCAGCTGTTGAGGCTCATGGTATTAAAGTTACTACAGTGACTGCACATGAAGATGGTAAAGCAGACTACTCTTCTGAAGTAGCAACGCTTGCTTCAGCAGGTGGAGATGCGGTAGCGGTAATAGGTTACTTAGACCAAGGTGGTAAAGGTATTATTCAAGCATCTTTAGACTCTGGTGCATTTGATAGATTTATTTTATCAGATGGTATGATTGGTCAATCTTTAGTTGATGCATTTGGAAAAGATTTAAATAAATCTTTTGGTTCATTACCTGGTTCAACTGGAAAAGGAGCTGGAGTATTTGCTAAAGTAGCAAGTGCTGCTGGTATAGATAGTTCTGGTCCTTACACAGGAGAATCTTATGATGCTGCCGCTTTAATAGTTTTAGCTATGCAAGCAGGTAACTCAGCTGATAGAGCTTCAATTGCAAAAAATGTGATGGATGTAGCTAATGGTCCTGGAACAAAAATCTATCCAGGTCAGCTTAAAAAAGGTTTAGATTTATTAGCTAAAGGTAAAAAAGTTGACTACGAAGGTGCAACTGGAGTTACTTTTACTAGCGTCGGAGAAGCTGAAGGTTCTTTCTTAGAACAAGAAGTTAAAGGCGGAAAATTCAAAACTAAAAAACAAAGATAATTTTTTATCTTAAAATAATAAAACCCCTGACATCTTTGATGTTGGGGGTTTTTTTAAAAAAATAAATATTTATCTGCCATATATAAAGCCCAAGCTATTGCAGCACCTGTGATAATATATTTCATAATTTTATTTTATTTCTATTTTTTCAGGAAGTATACCCTTTGGTCTATATCTCATAATTAATAATAAACCTATTCCCATCATTAAAAATCTGAAATAAGGAACACTTTCAATTAAATGAACTTTTAAAAAATGTGTGTCTTCTAAACCTGCTGTTGTTAAATTGACTAGATACAATCCGATCGGTGCTGCCTCAATCCATAAGAACCAAACTACAAAACCTCCAAGAATTGCTCCAAAATTGTTACCACTTCCACCAACAATAACCATTACCCAAATTAAAAAAGTATATCTTAAAGGTCTATAGCTTCCTGGTGTAAATAGTCCATCTTGAGTTACGAGCATAGCTCCCGCAATACCAACAATAGCAGATCCTAAAACAAAAATTAACAAATGCTGTTTAACTACATTTTTCCCCATAGCGTTGGCAGCTTCTTCATTGTCTCTAATAGCTCTCATCATTCTTCCCCATGGAGAGTAAAGAGCTTTTTGAGTTAAGATTAAAAGAATAATCACCACAACTAAAAATAAACCTGAATAACAAAGTTTCACAAATACTGATGATCCTTCAATTACAAATTGATTAAGAGCTACTTGTCTTTCTGATAGATCAGAAATTAAAGTTAATTTTCCTGAGTTAAATTTTTCAACTAGATTTATAAACCATTCTGTTTCTTGTAAGTTTACTTCATATGGAGCAGGACGTTTTAAACCAATCACATTTTTAACACCTCTAGTTAGCCAATCTTCATGTTTGATAATTGCAATTACTATTTCTGATATTAGTAATGTAGCTATTGCTAAATAATCAGCTCTTAAACCTAATGCTACCTTACCAATGACAAAAGCTAATCCTCCTGCAAAGAAAGCACCCACAATCCAAGAAAAAATTATTGGAAGCCCTAGCCCACCTAGAAATCCAGTTCTTGCTGGATTTACTTCTTCAATTGCTTCAATACCAGGTTCAGAGACGAGTCGTATAATGATTATTCCTGAAATGATAATTGCAGCGATTATATAATTTCTAATTTTGGATTTTTGATATCTTTTAAGAACAAATCTAACAGCTAAAATAATTCCAATAATAAGAAATAAACTTAAAAGAATGTTGGTACCCCCTGCACTCCAAGCCTCTTGAACTGGATTTACAGAAATTAAAACTGCAGCTAGACCACCTAATGCGGTAAAGCCCATTATTCCAAAGTTAATTAAACCAGCATAACCCCATTGAATATTCGCACCCATCGTCATAACAGCTGAAATCAAACAAAGATTAAAGATAGATAAAGCAATATTCCAAGATTGAAATATACCAACAAGAATAATCAATCCCATCATAATACTGTAGGCTGCAATTACATTTAAATTTTTTCTCACAATATCTTTCCTTTAAATATTCCTGATGGACGATAAAGTAATACAATTACCAATATTGAAAAAGATACTGCAAATTTATAATCAGTT
>CACDNT010000023.1 GCA_902554195.1 uncultured Pelagibacteraceae bacterium | reverse complement strand
CAAAAAAAAATAAGACATTATCAAAAAGTCATCAGCAATTATTTAATTTTTTAAATAGTACAATGGAGCCATGGGATGGACCTGCTGCTATTGCAGCTACAGACAATGAATGGGTTATAGCCGCAAATGATAGAAACGGTCTTAGACCTTTGAGATATGCCATTACAAAAGACAAAATGATCTTTGCAGGTTCAGAAACAGGAATGATTGATTTAAATGAAAAAAAGATTTTAACCAAGGGAAGACTTGGTCCTGGTGAAATTATCGGGGTTAGAATTGAAAAAGGTAAAGTCTTTTCTAATAGTCAAATAAAAGATTATTTGGCTAAAGAATTTAAACATTTTAATTCCCAAATAATTGATCTGGATGAAAAATTATCAATCTCCAATGAAAAACATAATTTTGATGGCGAAAGCTTAAGGAGAAGACAATATACTTTCGGAATAAGTTTAGAGGATCTAGAACTTATATTACATCCAATGGCAGAGGATGCAAAAGAAGCAACAGGTTCCATGGGTGATGATACCCCTTTAGCAGTACTATCTGACAAGTATAGACCGCTTTACCATTTTTTTAGGCAAAATTTTAGCCAAGTAACTAATCCACCAATTGATTCTTTAAGAGAAAATAAAGTGATGAGTTTAAAAACTAGATTTGGAAATTTAGGTAATATTCTTGATTTTGATACTTTGACCAAAGAGAATATTTATGTTTTAAATAGTCCTATTTTATCAAATTCACAATTTAACAAATTCACTAATTTTTTTGGTAAAAGTTCAGTGACCATTGATTGCTCATTTTCACAAAATGACAATTTAGAAAATTCTATTAACAGGATTCAAAAAGAGTCTGAAATTGCAGTAAGACAAGGTATTACCCAACTGATTTTGAGTGACAAAAATCTCTCATCTGAAAGATTGCCAATGCCCATGTTATTATGTGTCGGAGCCATAAACACATTTTTGATACAAAAAAAACTAAGAGGTTATGTTTCTATAAATGTTCAGTCTGGAGAGGCTATAGATACTCATTCGTTTGCAACATTAATTGGAGTTGGAGCAACTACAGTAAATCCATATCTGGCTTTCGATAGTTTATATCAGAGATATGAAAAAAAACTTTTTGGTCAATTTAGTTTTGATGAATGTGTACAACGCTACATTAATTCAGTTAATGCAGGTTTATTGAAGATAATGTCAAAAATGGGGATTTCGGTTTTAAGTTCTTACAGAGGTGGATGTAATTTTGAGACAGTAGGATTGAGCAGAACAGTTGTAAATGAATACTTTCCTGGAGTTACCTCGAAAATTTCAGGCATTGGTTTAGTTGGAATTGAAAAAAAAATAAGAGAAATTCACAAAGAAGCATTTGAAAGTACAGAAACTATATTGCCAATTGGAGGTATTTATAGATACAGGAAAAACGGTGAAACACATCAATATCAAGGAAAGCTCATTCATTTATTACAAAGCGCTGTAGGCTTAAATTCATATGAGGCATATAAGAAATATGTTGAAGGTATATATAATTTACCACCAATAAATTTGAGGGATCTAATTGATTTTAGAAAAAAAAAATTGGGTTCATCAATAGATTTATCTGAAGTTGAACCATTAGAAAAAATACTAAAAAGATTTGGTAGTGGAAGCATGTCCCACGGTGCTTTATCTAAAGAAGCGCATGAAACACTTGCTATTGGAATGAATAGAATTAAAGGAGCTTCTTGTAGTGGTGAAGGTGGAGAAGATGCAGAAAGATTTAAGGTGATGGATAGTGGTGATAGTGCAAATTCTAGAGTTAAACAAATTGCATCTGCTAGATTTGGTGTGACTGTAAATTACTTGAATAATTGTAATGAAATAGAAATTAAAATGGCACAAGGCGCTAAACCAGGGGAAGGCGGTCAGTTACCTGGCTTTAAAGTAACAAAGGAGATTGCAAGACTACGACATTCCACACCAGGAGTAACATTAATTTCTCCACCTCCACATCACGATATTTATTCCATAGAAGATTTGGCACAACTGATTTATGATTTGAAACAAACAAATCCAAAAGCACGAGTTGGTGTCAAGTTAGTTGCATCATCTGGAATTGGAACTATTGCTGCAGGTGTAGCTAAAGCAAAAGCAGATATTATTTTGATTTCGGGTCATAATGGAGGAACAGGCGCAACTCCTCAAACAAGTGTCAAATATGTTGGAATACCTTGGGAGATGGGTCTCACTGAGGCAAATCAGGTTTTAACGTTAAACAATTTAAGACACAAAGTTACGTTAAGAACTGATGGTGGTATTAAAACTGGAAGAGATGTTGTTATTGCTGCAATGATGGGAGCAGAGGAGTATGGAGTTGCAACAACAGCTCTAGTGGCAATGGGATGTATAATGGTAAGACAGTGCCACTCAAATACTTGTCCAGTAGGTGTTTGTACACAAGATGAAAAATTAAGAGAAAAATTTACTGGTACTCCAGACAAAGTTGTAAATTTATTCACTTTCATTGCATCTGAAGTAAGAGAAATTTTAGCTGAATTAGGTTTTAAATCATTAAATGATATAATTGGAAGAACTGACTTATTAATGCAAGTTAATAAAGCGTCACCAAATTTAGATGATTTAGATTTAAATCCATTATTTGTTCAGGCAGACCCAGGAAACAATAAAAGATATTGTGAGTCTTTAGAGATCAACAAAGTACCTGAGACACTAGATCAAGAAATTTGGCCAGAAATAGAAAAATCTTTAGATAATTCAGAAAAAGTTGAGAAAGAATTTATTATCAAAAACACAAACAGGGCAGTTGGTACAAGAATCTCACATCATCTTTACAAAAAGTATGGTTACGAAAAACTTGATGAAAATTTTCTTACATTAAATTTCAAAGGTTCTGCGGGTCAGTCATTTGGTGCTTTTTCATCAAAGGGACTAAAATTAAATCTTAAAGGTGATGCAAATGACTATGTCGGTAAGGGTTTGTCAGGCGCTACAATCTCGATAAAACTTTCGGATGAAAGTAATTTAATCTCTAATGAAAATACAATCATCGGAAATACAGTTCTGTATGGAGCTACTTCAGGTAAACTTTTTGCTGCGGGTCAAGCAGGTGATAGATTTGCTGTAAGAAATTCTGGTGCAACTACAGTTATTGAGGGTTGTGACTCAAATGGTTGTGAGTATATGACTGGAGGAACAGTGGTCATTTTAGGAAATGTCGGTGACAACTTTGCAGCTGGCATGACCGGAGGTATGGCATTTATCTATGATAAATCTAAAGAGTTTGAAAAAAAAGTAAATCCAGATTCAGTTGTTTGGCAAAATGTTGAGACAGATTATTGGACAAGTTATTTAAAAGAATTAATTTTAGAACATTCAAAGGAGACAGGATCCTTGGTATCAAAAGAAATTTTTGAAAACTTTGAAGTTGAAATTGAAAATTTTGTTCAGGTTTGTCCAAAAGAGATGATTAATAAACTTAAAAATCCAATTACATTAAACTCTAAGATTAAAGAAGTTAGTTAATTATAATTTTTAACTCTTTTTTTAATATGCCTAACCATTTAGGTGAAGATAAGCTGTGATCACCCTTTTTAATGATAACCAATTTTTTTTTTGAATTTACAAAAATTTTTAAAACTTTTTTGGAATAACTGACAGGGACAGATTCATCCTTTTGTCCATGAACCATGGTAATCTTTAATTTGTCGTAAATTTTTTTATGAAATACTTTATTTTTCCGGCCATCTTTAATTAGTTGTAAAGAGATTGGATATTCATAATTCCCATGCTTTAAGTTGATAATCCTATTTATTGTTATTTCTTTTTTCATTTTTTTTGAAAATTTGTTCCACATTAAACCCTCTAAAAATTGAGGTGCAGAACCAATTCCTAAAAAACCTACAATTTGTTTTTTAAAAAACTTAAATTGATTTAAAGCGATCCAAGACCCCATACTTGAGCCAACTAAGATGATTCTATTTTTTTTGACAATTTTTTTAATTAATAAAGTTGTCTCTTTAGTCCATTTTGAGATATTCCCATTGGTAAATTTACCAGATGATTTTCCATGACCAGAATATTCAAGTGCAAGAAAACCAAGTTTATTTTTTTTAGCAAAATTTAAAAATGCTTTAGGTTTTTTTCCCTCTAAATCAGACATAAACCCATGTAAAAAAACTATGTAAGCTTTATTTTTTTGGTTGTATTTTAAGTATCTGATTTTTTTTGATTTGTTTATTTTAAAGTAATTAAATTTGCTCATAAAAGTTTATTAGTTATCTCTATTATTATATAATCTAACTGTATGTCGTCTAATATAAAAGTCCTGCAAGTAATACCAAAACTAGGTTACGGAGGAGCAGAAACAGGATGTTATGATATTGCTCATTATTTACCAGAAAATGGGTGTGAGTCTTTTATAGTAACCAGCGGAGGGGAATTAACAAAATTCGTTGATAGAAAAAAAGTAAAACTAATTAAACTTCCAGTTCATAGTAAAAACCCATTATTGATACTAATAAATACAATTTTATTAATCGGGATAATTTTATTTTTTAAGATCTCAATTGTTCATGCAAGGAGTAGAGCACCAGCTTGGTCTTGTTTATTTGCAACAAAGTTAACTAATAGAAAGTTTGTTACCACATTTCATGGAACTTACAATTTTAGTGGCAAGTTTAAAAAATTTTATAATTCTGTGATGGTAAGATCTGATTTGATTATTGCAGGATCAAATTTTATTTTTTCTCACATTAAAGAAAATTATTCTGAATTTTTGACAAGTCAAAAAAAATTTTTAGTTATTTTTAGGGGAATAAATGTTGATTATTTTGATTCTTCCACAAAATTAGAAAATGATGAAAAAAATTTACTTCAAAAATGGAACATTCATGATGAAAAAAAAATAATTTTAATGCCAGGTAGGCTAACTTCGTGGAAAGGACAAGAATTATTTATTCAAGCAATTAATCTTGTTAAAACTGAATTAGGTTATGAAGCTTTTCATGCAGTTATACTTGGAAACGATCAAGGAAGAGACCTTTATAAAAAAAAACTAATACGTCTTACTGAGCAATACCATTTAACAAATCAAATAAAATTTATAGATCATTGTAATGATATGGCATTAGCTTATAAAGTTTCTGATATAATTGTATCAGCTTCAATAGAACCAGAAGCTTTTGGAAGAGTAGCAGTAGAAGCACAATCTATGCAAAAATTAATCATAGCTAGTAATATTGGAGGATCTAATGAGACGATTAATGATGAAAAAACGGGCTTTTTATTTAAATCAGGAAACGCTGAATCTTTAAGTAAAAAAATTATCCGTGGATTAACAATGGATGAAACAGCTATAAATCAAATAGGCAAAGAGGGAAGAAATAATATAATAAAAAAATTTAATGTTGAAAAAATGTGTTTTTCTACATATTCAGAGTATAAAAGATTATTAAACTAAATGCCTATAATTACATTACCAGATGGAAAAAATATTGAATTTCTCAAAGAAGTTACAGGTTTAGATGTTGCAGAAAAAATAAGCAAATCATTATCAAAACAAGCATTGATAATGAGTGTCGATGGTGAGTTAAAAGATTTGTATTTTTTAATTAAAAAAGATTGTTCAGTAAAAATCTTTACCGCAAAAGATCCAGAGGGTCTTGAAGTTATAAGACACGATACGGCTCACATTATGGCAATGGCTGTTCAAGAACTATACCCTGGTACACAAGTAACTATAGGACCAGTAATTGAAAATGGTTTTTACTATGATTTTGCTCGGAAAGAGCCTTTTACAGAGGAAGATCTAGAAAAAATAGAAAAAAAAATGTCAGAAATAATTGACAAAGATGTAAAAACAAAAAGAGAGGTTTGGAAAAGAGATAAAGCAATTAGCCATTTCAAAAAAATTGGTGAAAAATATAAAGCTGAAATTATAGAGAGTATTCCAGAGAGTGAGGAGCTAACAGTCTACCATCATGGTGATACTTGGCATGACTTGTGTAGAGGCCCACACTTAGTTTCATCTGGAAAAATTGGTAAAGCATTTAAGCTTACAAAAGTTGCTGGAGCATATTGGCGTGGAGACTCAAAAAATGAGATGTTACAAAGAATTTATGGAACTGGTTGGGCGTCTCAAAAAGATTTAGATGATTATTTAAAAAGAATTGAGGAGGCAGAAAAAAGAGATCATAGAAAACTTGGTAAAGAAATGGATCTATTTCATTTTAGAGAAGAGAGCCCAGGATCTGTTTTTTGGCACGAAAAGGGGTGGGCTTTGTTTCAAAAATTAATTAATTATATGCGAGCACGCCAAGATGCAGCAGGATATAAAGAAGTAAATACCCCAGAAGTATTAGATAGACTATTATGGGAAAAGTCAGGACATTGGGAAAAATATGGAGAAAATATGTACACCTCTGAGACTCCCGATGAAAAAGTTTTTGCGATAAAACCCATGAATTGTCCAGGTCATATTCAAGTTTTTAATCAAGGTTTGAAAAGTTATAGAGATTTACCATTAAGAATAACAGAATTTGGTAAAGTACACAGATATGAACCATCAGGTGCTTTACATGGACTTCTTAGAGTAAGAGCATTTACACAGGATGATGCACATATTTTTTGTTCGGAAGATCAAATTACAAGTGAGTGTTTAAATGTAACTAATTTAATTTTAGATATTTATAAAGATTTAGGTTTTGAAAAAGTGGTGTTAAAATATGCTGACAGACCAGAAGTAAGAGTGGGCGAAGATAAAGTTTGGGATAAAGCCGAGGCATCTTTATTAGAGGCAGTCAAAGCAACGAAATTAGAATATAGCGTAAATAAGGGTGAAGGAGCCTTTTATGGTCCAAAAATAGAATTTGTATTAAGAGATGCAATTGGTAGAGATTGGCAATGTGGAACAGTACAAGTAGATTTGAACCTACCTGGAAGATTAGATGCTACTTACGTTGATAAAGATGGTACAAAAAAAGTTCCAGTGATGCTACATAGAGCATTGTTTGGGTCTCTTGAAAGATTTATTGGAATTTTAATTGAGAATTATGCTGGTAAGTTTCCATTTTGGATATCTCCCTTACAAACAGTAGTAATTCCAATCTCAGAAGATTTTGAGGAATATGCAATTAAAGTTTCCAAAAAAATAAAAGAAGCCGGGATGAGTTCAGTGGTTGATTTAAAAAATCATAATTTGAACTATAAAATAAGAGAACATTCTCTTGCAAAAGTCCCTATTTTATTAATTTGTGGTAAAAAAGAAGTTGACAGTAACTCCGTAACTATTAGAAGATTGGATTCTAATAAACAAGAAAATATGGAACTAAATACTTTTTTAAAAAAATTTTCTGCACTTAATAGAGCATCCCCGAATAACTAAGTGGCAGATTTTAAACAAAATTATTTTCAAAGAAGAACTAAAGATCGAGGTCCACGATCAAATAACAGGATTTCATCTCCCGAGGTTCAAGTAATAACTAGAGAAGGAGAAAATTTAGGGATTTTAAATACAAATGAAGCAATATCAATGGCAAAAAATCAAGGATTAGACTTAATTGAGATTGCACCTAATGCAAAACCTCCTGTTTGCAAAATAATGGATATGGGAAAATATAAATACGATGCGCAAAAAAAAGCAAACCTTGCGAAAAAAAAACAAAAAATAATTGCATTAAAAGAAATTAAAATGAGGCCTGTAACTGAGACACATGACTACGAGTTTAAGGTAAAAAATGCAAAAAAATTTATTGCTAAAGGTGATAAAGTAAAATTTACAATAAGATTTAAAGGTAGAGAACTTCAGCACTCACATTTAGGCAATGAGTTAATGACAAAGATCAAAGAGGATATGAAGGAAATTGGTAAGGTAGAATTACATCCGAAGTTCGATGGAAAGCAAATGATAATGGTAATTCAGCCTTTATAAGCTTTAATAGTAGTTGTAAATTAATAACATTCTTTGTATAAACTCGCAAATTATGCCAAAACTTAAAACAAAAAGCTCTGCAAAAAAAAGGTTCAAAATATCTGCAAAGGGTAAAGTAATAACAGCCCAAGCTGGTAAAAGACATGGCATGATAAAAAGAACAAATTCTCAAATAAGAAAATTAAGAGGCACCACAACTATGTCGAAACAAGACGGTAAAATTGTTAAGTCATATATGCCTTACAGTCTAAGGGGTTAATATGGCAAGAGTCAAAAGAGGCGTAACTAGTAGAGCAAAACATAAAAAAGTTTTAAAAGCTGTTAAAGGTCAATGGGGCAGAAGAAAAAATACTATTAGAGTTGCAAAGCAAGCTATGGAAAAAGCTATGCAATATGCATACAGAGATCGAAGAAATAAAAAAAGAGATTTTAAATCACTGTGGATACAAAGAATAAATGCTGGGGTTAGAGCAGAAGGTTTGACATATTCTAAGTTTATTAATGGATTAAATAAATGTGGAATAAAAATTGATAGAAAAATTCTAGCTGAGATAGCTTATGATAGTCCAGAAGCCTTTAAAACTATCGTTCAAAAAGCACAATCAGCTTTAAATTAATCTTCGCTATTGTTTTATTTCTCTGAAGAAATAATCTGTAAAAATGTCAGATCTTAAAAAAATAAAAGATGAATTTCTTTCAAAGCTTAGTGGAAAATTAGATATTTCAGAAATAAACCAAATTAAATCAGATCTATTTGGTAAAAGTGGATTAATTTCAACTCAATTTAAAAAGATTGGAACAATTGCAGAGTCAGAGAGAAAAAAATTTGCCTCTGACTTAAATATAATTAAAGATGAACTTCAGGATTTAATAAATTCAAAAACAAATGAATTTAAAAGTGCTGAAATTAACGAGAAATTAGAAAAAGAAAAAATTGATATTACATTACCTGAAAGATCATTTGTTAGAGGAAAAATTCATCCAGTCTCACAAACGATCGATGAAATATCATCAATTTTTTCCGAAATAGGTTTTAGCGTTGAAGAAGGACCAGACGTTGAGAATGAATATAATAATTTTACAGCGCTAAATACACCAGAAAATCATCCTGCTAGGGATATGCATGATACGTTTTATCTAGATGAAAAAAAGCAGAAACTATTGCGAACACATACATCTCCAGTTCAAATTAGAACTATGTTAAAAGATAAGCCACCATTTAAAATAATTGCACCTGGAAGAACTTATAGATCAGACAGTGACCAAACTCATTCACCAATGTTTCATCAAGTTGAGGGGCTTCATATAGACAAAAACATAAACATGGGTCATCTAAAGGGATGTTTAAATTATTTTATCAAAGAGTTTTTTGAAGTAGATAAAATTAAGATGAGATTTAGACCTAGTCATTTCCCTTTTACAGAACCATCTGCTGAAGTTGATATTGGATACGAGATGAAAGATGGAAAAATTATAATAGGAGAAGGAAATCAATGGTTAGAGATTTTAGGGTGTGGAATGGTTCATCCCAATGTTTTAAAAAATGTTAAAGTTGACCCATCAAAGTTTCAGGGATACGCATTTGGTATTGGGATAGATAGACTTGCTATGCTGAAATATGGAATCAATGACTTAAGAGCTTTTTTTGATTGTGATTATCGATGGTTGAATCATTTTGGATT
>CACDNT010000022.1:0-5000 GCA_902554195.1 uncultured Pelagibacteraceae bacterium | reverse complement strand
CATTTGTTTTTAGAAATTCCAAACTTTCATTTGGAAAACCACTAAAACCTTGTTTTTTAAAAATTAGTTTTTCATTGAATAAATTATTAAATATTTTTTTAAGTAAATATTTAGTTTTAAAATTTTTTTTATGACTATGATTAATTTTATATTTTACTGGAACATTCACAATATTTTTTAAAATTGTTTTATTTATAAAAATATTTCTGACCTCAATAGAGTTTGATCCCCCAATAATATGCCATCCAAAATTATGAACCCCAACTCCTTGAACAAAATAATCGCAAAACAAACTTGCTAATATTCTTGAATCTTTTTTTGAAGTAAAAGAATTATATTTGTTGTAAGCCCTAAGCCATAATTTTTCTGCCGCTCTTGATCCTTTGCTGCCATTTGGTAAAATATTCTTATTAAAACTTGAGTAAGGAGATACATTTTTTGTTTTATTTTGACTCCAATTAACTTTTTTGTATATTTCATAACCTCCCCATAGTTCGTCAACACCTGTGGCATTAAAAATAACTTTATATTTTTTTTTCTTTGCAAAATTAAAAGCTTTATCTAATCCTACCAAATCATGTGTATAAAAGGGTGTCCTCAGGATTTGATAAATTTTTTTCAAAGAAAAAAAATAAATCTTTTTATTAATTTTAATTTTGTCTAGGCGTACATTAAGGAATTTTTTAAATGAATTTATCTTTTTTGATAATGGATCCTTTTTTTTGTGATCGACAAAAATTAAGCTTTTTAAATTCTTGGATGATGATAAAAGTTTAGATTGAACACTGCTATCTATTCCCCCACTAAATAAAGAGGCGAAAGCAATATTTGGTATCATTTTATTACTTGAAACTTTTAACAAATTTGTAAAATGATTTACTAATTCGTCTTCATTTAAAGATAAAAATTTATTATAATTTTTTTTTTTAATCCAATTCACTGGATCATCAAACTTTTCTCTTTTAAGTAAATTTTTTTTAAGATCATATTGGTATACATATCCCTCCTTAAAAAAATCTATATTTTTATAAATTGTACTATCGTTAAAAATAAGGTGCCGTGTTGAAAAATATTCTTTTAATTTTTTATGATTTAATTTTTGTTGACCTGTAAAACTTAAAATTGCATTTATATTTGATGAGATTATGAAATAATCTTTATTATTGAAATAAAATATTTTTTTTTCACCCTGAACATCTGTTCCAATAAAAATTTTTTTAAGTTTCTTATCAAATACAGAATATGCAAACATTCCATCTAAAGATTTAGCGATTTCTTTATTTGATTTCTTATCAAATAAATTAATTAAAACTTCTGAATCGGTTATATTTTTAAAGTTCTTTAATTTTAAATTAAGGTTTTTATAATTATATATTTCACCATTATAACTCAGAAAATATCTTTTTGATTTTGATTTATATAGTTTATTTCCATTTTTCAGTTTCCCAACTATAGATAGTACTGTGTTTGCAATAAAAAGTTTTTTGGAGGCAAAATATTCTTTTAGTATTTTATCTGGCCCCCTATTAGTAATTTCTTGTAATGAATTGTTGCACTTATTTATATTTAAAGATTTTTTTTTTGAATAAATAACTAAAATTCCACACATAAAAAGATTATTTTTTACTAAACAATTTTGCAGCTTTATATAAATCTGTAATATTATCAATTGAAATTTGATCTCTCTTACTGATGACATAACTAGAGTTGTTTGTAATTATTTTCTTTTTTAAGATAGATTTTCTTGAAAAAACATAGCAAGCGCCATTTCTATAAAATGTTTGGTTTAATTGTTGTCTGTATTTAATTTTGTGTCCTTGTTTGAAGAAAAATTTCAGTTTATTTTTTTTTGTTACTAAAGACTTAAAAGGATGAAATTTTTTATCAGTTTTTGAAATAGTCCATACAGCATCAAATTTTTTATCTATTAATTTTTTTATGCACAAATTAATGTCATTTTTGTCTCTTAATGGTGAAGTAGGTGGTAGCGAAATTATCACATCATATTCATGTCCAAAAATTTTTTCAGTTTTATTTAGTGCATGATATAAAACTTTTTCGTCACTTACTTTGTCACCAGATAAAAATTTTGGCCTTAAAAAGTTAAATCCAAGTTTATATTTTAAAGCTTCTTTTCCAATTTTAATAGAGTCTGTTGAAATAATAGCTGAATCAATTATCTTTATTTTTTTTACAAACATTCCAACTCTTCCTACGAGCGAAATACCATTTAATTTCTTTAAATTTTTGTTCTTTATTCCTTTGCTACCACCTCGAGCAAGAACAACGGCTAATATTTTTTTCTTCTTATACAATTTAAACTGTTGCTTCTATTGAAAAACTTGTAGGAAAAATTGTGTTTTTTCTAACCAAATTCTTCTTGTACATTTTATCAAGATTTCTAAAATCTTGAAATTTATTGACAAATTTTTTTGAGAAAATTTTTCTTTTGTTTTTTGGTACATACTGAATTGCTTGATCAAGACAGTAATATACTGCAGTGAAAGGCCCTCCTGCGAAACAATATTTAACATTTTTGAAACCGGAATTTTTTAGAACTAATTTTAGAGCAAATGGTGTAAATCTAAAGTAATCATCAGGAGATTGATGAATCTCTCTAAACGTTGGTTCAAAAATATATAGTTTGCCATTCTTTTTTAAAATTTTTTTGCATTGTTTGAGTAATTTAGAATAATCAAATACATGGTGCATTAAATTTGGTATGATTATAAGATCAGCAAAATTTTTTTCAATTTTGATATTTTTATAATCAAAATGATAAGTGAGGGGAATTTTAATTATTTTATCGTTTTTAACAAATTTCTTATTGTAAGATCCTCTAGATAAAATTTTATTAGTGCTACAATCAATTGATACAAATTTTTTTTTATCAAAGAGTGGTGCAAATAAACTAATATTACCGTATAGGGAACCTCTCTCTAATGAAACAATAGTGCTAATTTTTTCTGATTTTGATAATTTAATTAAATCTTTAAACAAAAGATCAAATTGAGGCCACTTTGTATCTACAAAAAAAACTTCTTTTTTAAGAGTTTCAATATGTTTTTTAATCTTATTATTATGCATAATATAATTTTTTTTGTGTATTAATGATTTTTAACTTTAAAATTATGTTTAAAATTTTACTTCCACTATTTCCATTGCCATAAATTAATGACTTTTTATATTTTTTAATTTTAATTTGTGATTTTATTGACGATAAAATTGAGTGCTCGCTATGATTAACTTGTTTTACATTTTTGGCCCTTTCTCTACCTAGCTGTCTATTTCCTATATTAACACTTGGCACTCCTAAATATGAAGACTCTCTGATCCCAACACTTGAATTTCCAATTATACATTTTGAGTTATTTAGTAAAATTAAAAAATCCTCTGCACTAACATTCTTTATAAAAATAGTTTTTTTTAACAAGTTCTTCTCTCTAGCTTTTCTTAACTCTTTTGAAATTATATCTGATCCAGAGTCGACATTTGGCCACAACCAAATTGAATTTATTTTTAATTTAGAAATTGCTTTTATCGATTCTGTAATTTGTTTTTTTGTATCCTGATACTCAGTGGTCACTGAATGTTGTAAAACAATGACATAATCCTTAATATTCTTAAGATTTATTTTATTTTGAGCAGAGAATTTGTAATTTTTTAAAATCTCATTTAAACTCTTAATTCTTCTTGTTGCTGATTTTGCAAGGTCTATTGATGGGCATCCAACATTAAAGATATATTTGGGATTTTCTCCCATTTTAATTAAATTTTTTTTTGACTTTAATGTTGAAGGAAAATGAATATTTGCAAATTTAGAAATAGCATGCCTCACACTTTCATCAATTGATCCAGTTATTTCCCCACCTTGTAAGTGTAGCAGAGGAATATTCATATAACTAGCTGCAACTGCAACAGATAACGTTTCATATCTGTCAGCAATTGCAAAAACATAATCTGGTTTAGAATTTTCAAATACATTTGCTAATTCACTGATTTCAATTGCCGTTGTTTTTGCCATTGTAACAGGTTTATCTCCCTCAATAATTGTGTAAAGTTTTTTAGATATACTTAATCCATCTTTTTTTATAATAGATTCTAATTCACCAAACTTATCAACAAGAGAAGATGCTGCGAGAATTAATTGCAGATGAAACTTTTTATGTTTTTTTGCCTTTATCAGAAATGATTTTATTCTGGAGTAGTTAGCTCTATTATTTATTACTACTGCAATTGTTATTTTCTTCTTCATCTTTAAAAATCAGACATTTTAATTAATCTATTATTTGATAAGTTCTTAATCAATTTTTTTCCAATAATACTATTTAAATTCTTCTCAGGGATCCCAGTTCCAGGCTTTTTAAATGTAATATCCTCTTTCTTTAAAATTTCTCCTTTTTTTTTAGAATTTATAAGAGCACAGCTTTTTGTAAAAATCTTTTTATTTTTCAATAATTTTTTATTAAGTTTAGTTTTATTTACATTATTTTTTTTTAGGATATAAAAAATATCTCTTGCTTTCACTAACTCAGTTAATTGCTCAAAACTAAGAGAAGAACTATTATCAGGATTTTTCGCATTTTTCTTATCCCCTACATGAACCTCAATCAACGATGCTCCGTTAATCATAGCATAGATCGAGGGATAAATTGAGCCAGAGTGGTCTGATAAGCCCACAAGACAATTAAATTTTTCCTGAAATATTTTTAATACATTAACTCCTACGTCCTCTATTTTACAAGGATAAGAGCTAGTACATTGCATTAAAATTAGTTTGGAATTTTTTTTTTTTATTTTTGAGATTAAATTTGTAATATCATTTAATGTTGCTAAACCAGTACTTAATATTATTGGTTGTCTAAATTTTAATATTTTATCTAAAAGCGATTTAGAAAAAAATTCTCCCGAACCTATTTTCCATGCAGGCATTTTTAACTTTGAAAGGATTTTAATAGCTTTTTCAGAAAATGGTGAGCTTAAAAAAGTGAGATTATTTT
>CACDNT010000021.1 GCA_902554195.1 uncultured Pelagibacteraceae bacterium | reverse complement strand
CCTCATATTTACTGGCGAAATAGAAATTTTATTTAAATTTTTTGGTTTTGCGTATCCTGTTACATAATTGAAAAACTTTTCAACATCTGATGCCATTTTCTTATCACAACTAAATAAAGACAAATCAGTATAAATTTTAGCATTTACTGGATGATAATTGCCAGTTCCTAAATGAAAATAAGTTTGTATTTTACCCTGTTCTCTTCTTAAAACTAATGATGATTTTGCATGAGTTTTATATTTAGCAAAACCATAAACAATTTGAACACCTACTTTTTCTAAACTTCTTGATAGTTGAATATTAGCTTCCTCATCAAATCTAGCTTTAATTTCAATTAAAGCGGTAACTGTTTTTCCGTTTTCTGCAGCTGTTATTAAAGCTTTAACAATAGGTGAGTCTAGAGTTGTTCTATATAGAGTTTGTTTTATAGCTATAACTTTTTTATCATTTGCTGCTTGGTTTAAAAATTCATTTATTTGTAAGGGGTGTTTGTTGTTTAAGACCAGGAGTAAAAGATAGATCAGAAAACATATTTGTAAAAAGTATCATAGGAAGATTTTTAGAGCATTCTAGAATTTACTGCTTTAGTAATGGTACAAAAAAAATGCCTAATAGAAATGCAAAAGTATATATTTCGTCAGCTGATTTAATGCCGAGAAATTTAAATCGAAGGGTAGAACTTCTAGTCCCAATTGAAAATGAGACTGTTCATGAACAGATCTTAGATCAAATAATGTTGGCAAATTATCTTGATACTAATCAGAGCTGGGAACTTGAAGCTGATGGTAATTATAAAAAAATTAAATATAGTAAGAGCGATTCCTTTTCAGCTCATGAATATTTTATGAATAATCCGAGCTTATCTGGAAGAGGTAAAGCTAAACTAAGAATGCAGCCTAAACAACTGCACTTAAGATTGATTAAAAGTGGAAGTAATTAAAAGTAAAAATAGTTTAAAATTAAATCAGGCAAAATTAGCTATAATAGACATTGGATCAAACTCTATAAGAATGCTAATTTATGAAGATTTCAGTTCTTCTCGTGTGCCTTTTTTTAATGAAAAAGCAGTTTGTGAACTTGGAAAAAATTTAGATAAATCCAAAAAACTTCACAGATCTGGTACCGAATATGCTTTGAAAGTTTTAAAAAGATTCTCTGAAATTTTAAATGTTTCAAAAATCACAAATCTTAAAATCATTGCAACAGCAGTTTTAAGAGAAGCGACTGATACAAAACCATTTATTAATGAAGTTGAAAAACTTTTTAAAACTAAGATTAATATATTATCTGGTGAAGAAGAAGCTGAATGCTCAGCTGAGGGAGTAAAAATAGGCTTTGAAAATGTCAATGGATTAGTTGCTGATCTTGGAGGTGGAAGTTTAGAATTAGCTCGAGTTGAAAATAATATAGTTACTAATAAAACCTCATTACCTATTGGAGTTTTAAGATTATTAAATAATCCTATAGTTAAAAAAAGAAATTTACCAAAATATATCAAAAAATTATTAAGAGAAGAAAAATGGCTTTCAAAAAAGAAATTTAATAATCTATATTTAGTTGGAGGTACCTGGCGAGCATTATTTAAATTACATCTTTTTCAAAATAATCATCCGGTACATATAATTCATCAATATAGTATTGATAACAATGTTTTATCTAAGTTTGTTGAAAAAATTTCATCTTTTAATAAATCTAAACTTAAAACAGTTGAGTATATTTCAAAATCTAGAACAGCGTATTTACCTTATAGTTGCATTATACTTGATGAAATTATGAGAGTTACAAATCCAAGAAATATAATTTGTTCTATAAGCGGTTTGCGTGAAGGTTCTTTATCAATTGACTATTTTAAAGATGTAAAAGAATCAGAAATTTTTCATAAAGCACTTGAGAATATTGCAAAAAAAAGAGGTGATCTAGGATCGAACTATAAAAAATATTATGATTTTATTCAGCCAGTTTTTGAAGGCAATGAACATTTTAATAAGAAATTATTATATCTGGCATGTGTATTAAGTCATATGGATTGGGGATTAGGAGCATTTCAAAAAGCTGAATTGGTATTTCAAGAAACAATAAATACTCCTTTACTTAGATTGACTCATAAAGAAAGAATACAATTAGCTTTGTCATGTTATTGGCGGTACTGTAGTATCAAGTATAATCCAAAGATGGAGTATCTAACTTTTTTAAATAATAATGAAATTTTTTCAAGCAAACAAGTTGGAGCAGCATTGAGATTTTCACAATCATTGACCTCGATATCCACGATATTTCTTGAAGAGTTTAAATTGTATAAAAGAGGTAATGCTGTATTTTTAAAAATTCCATCACAACATCAAGAAATAATCTCAAAACAAGTTACTAAAAGATTTAAAGCTCTTGCTAGAGAATTATTTTTAGAACCAAGAGTAATTTACTCAAATAATTCAAGATAAATTAAATTTAATTCTATTTTTAATTGAGTGATATTTTTTTGTAACATTATTTTAATTTAAATTCATTTAACTTTAACAATAAGTAAATAATTTTGTAATTTAGTTTATGTATAAAGCACCATCAAAGTTTAAATATTCATTATTTCTTCCCCTGTTTAAATTTTGTTGATTAACTACTTTCTTCCTTCTCTTAAATGAGAAGGGAGAAAGACGATTTGGAATTAATTATTTATAGATGCAGGAGACTGCTCTGCATTTTTCTTAGCAAGCTTTTTTGCTTTATTTTCAGCATCAGTAATAAAAGTTCAAGGGAATAATTGTTCTAGACCAGCAATTTTAATATTAAGGCTTGATAATTTTTTTTCTTTTGCTGTAATTTTATTTTTAAGTTTGTCTATTGATTTTAATATCTTTGATTTTTTCTTTTCATTTTTTTTTAGTTTTTTTCTCATTACTGCCTCCGAATTATTTAATATTTGATTTAATCATATAATCCTTAAATAAAAAAGATATTTTGATACAACCTTTAGTCTATAGTTTTTTAAGAACTGTTATTAAATAAAAAAACATTGCTATATGAGAACTATTATTGAATTTTTGATTTAATATTAATTTAAATATCTCTTTTTGATTAAAAAGATGAATTCTAATACCTTGTTCTGGTTTCGAAATTTTAATTAAGTCTTCTGTGTAATAACCAGTAATTTTAGTAGTTAGTCTTCCAGGTTCAGTATAAAAAGTTATTATTTTACTCAATTTTGATCTTGATCTATATCCTGTTTCTTCTCTTAATTCCTTATATGCTGATTGCAGAGTTGTTTCCTTTTTTTCCACTATGCCAGAAGGAAACTCGTAATTAATTTTATTAATTGGAACTCTTTTTTGGGAAACTACTACATATTTGTCTTTAATCTTAGGTATTACTAATGAAAGATTAGAAGTTTTAAGATAATGATAAAACTCTTTTTTTTTAAATTTTTTGTTAATTAAACTTATTCGATTAGTAAGTTTTATATTTTTCAATTTTTTTCTAAAAATAACTTTTTAACAATAAGTACAGCAATTAACATTCCAATAAGCTCAGCTAAAATATAATAAGGAGTATTTAAATAACTAATACCAGTAAAAGATTCTGTAAATGTTCTAGCAATAGCAACCGCAGGATTTGCAAAAGAAGTTGAAGAAGTAAACCAATAACCAGCAGTAATATAAAGACCAACACTAGCAGCAACAGCAATTTTGCCTGACTTCATAGACCCAAAAATTATCACTATAAGTCCTAATGTTGCTATCACTTCAGATGTTAGTATATAAATCCCATCTCTTGATTTAGTAGATAATTCATAAATTTCATGTTCAAAAAAGAAATTGGCTAAACCAACACCAATCAAGCAACCAACCAATTGAGCAATGATATAGTAGGGTAATAGTTTCCTTTTTAATTTGCCTGTTATTGCCATTGCGATACTTACAAATGGATTAAAGTGAGCTCCTGATACATCAGCAAAAACTGTAATAAGCACAAATAAACCTGCTCCTGTTGCTATAGTATTAGCTATTAACATCACAGCAACATCATTAGTTAAGTTTTCAGCCATTAAACCTGAACCAACAATAATCATTACTAAAAAACAACTGCCTAATAATTCAGCAAGAAAATAGCGGCTTTTATTTTTCATAAAGCAGATCCTTTATTCTTTTATGAATATTATTGTAAACTTTTTCTATTATTTCATCTTTTTTATTTAAGTCGTTTGTTTCATCAAGTAATTTGACAGGATCCTCTATATCCCAATGAATTATCTGATCTTTATTTGGCCAAATAGGACAAACTTCGTTATTGGCATTATTACAAACTGTAATCACATAATCCATTTTAATTTGACCATTAATAAACTCATTAAAATTTTTAGATCTATAATTTGAAAGATCATAATGTTTTGATAATAAATAATTCTTCACATCTTCATTAATTTTTCCTGTTGGATTACTCCCAGCACTATAACCTTTATACATATCGTCATACTCGTTATTTATTATACTTTCAGCAATAATACTTCTTGCTGAATTACCTGTGCAAACAAACAATATATTCTTCATTTAAAAAATAATCTTATAAATTCCAATCACAAATAATGGAATTTGTAATCCAAAGTTTGTTAGTATCGCTTTATCTTTGCTCATAAATCCAGCTATAGTCCATCCAACAACACCTAATCCATGAAAATATATATTTAATGGATATATATTTAAATTTGTAAGAAGTATTCCTAATAAAACTAAAAACGTGCTAACCCACTTTAGATATTTTTTTATAAACATATTTTCTCCTTCTTTATTAATTATTACATTAATGTTACAAATATATTAAAAAGTAACAGTATTAGAGAAAATTAGTTATATATTTATGGATAAAGAAACCAATAATTAACAATCCTAGGCCTGCGCCATAAATCATCAAGAAATTCATATTTAAAGATTTTGCAAAAAAGAAGGGTAAAAAAAATAAATAACTTACAGGTACAGCAACTAATATACTTTTAGTAAATATAATTGTTTTTTCTATATCATTATGCTCATAGTAAGAAAAAGCGATAGCTATAAGTGATACAAGAGGCAAGGCGATAATAAAACCTGCAAGCTTTGGATTTTGCCCTGAAAGCCAGCTGGCGAAAGCTATAATTATGGCTGCGAGTATGATCTTTAAAGTAAAAAATATCATTAATAATTCAAATTTATTTGGTTGTGCATTTTTTGCATAAACCAAAAAATTCAAGATTATATTTACTATATTTCATACCAGCTTTATCTTTAAAATTTGATAGATATTTTGAGAGACTAGAATTATTAATCTCTGTTACTTTTTCACAACTTTCACATATAGAAAAAGCAGTGGCTTTTGACACCTGACAACTCGAATTTTGACATGCGATAAACGCGTTTCTACTTTCAATTTTATGAATTTTTCCAATTTCAACTAACTTATCTAATGCTCGATAAACTTGTAGAGGAGCTTTAATTCCTTTTTTTTGAACATTAAAAAGAATTGAATAGGCTTTCATTGGTTCAGGTGATTTATCAATTATATCAAAAATAATTTGCTGATTTTTTGAAAGAGTATACATTTTGTTTAGTTTACCGATTCCTCATTAATTTTTCAATTTAATCGATTGTTTAATGTTTAATAATGATAAAATAAATAACAATAAAGATGCTGCTATAATCGAAGGTCCAGATGCAGTATTAAATTCTAGTGAAGAAAATAATCCCAAAATCACAGACAACAATCCACCTATAATTGAATACATTACCATTTTCTGAGGACTTGAAGAGATATTTCTAGCCATTGCAGCTGGTATGATCAACATTCCTGTAATTAATAATAAACCAACCATCTTTATTGAAATAGCAATAATCGCTGCCATCAGAATAGTAAAAATAGCTTTTGCACGATCAGGATTTAAACCTTCTGCTTCAGCCAATTCATAATTAACCGTTGATGCAAACAAAGGTTTCCAAATTAATTTTAGGACTAAGAGGATTAATGCTCCTCCAATCCATATTATTAATAGATCATCAACTGTAACAGCTAATATATCTCCAAATAATAATCCCATAATATCAAATCTGATAAATGATAAAAAACCAATGACTACAAGACCTATTGCGAGTGATGAGTGAGCTAAAAGACCAAGCAAAGCATCACCTGGAAGATTAGTTCTTTTTTGAAGTTGTATTAAGGTTAAAGCTATTAAGGACGAAATTATAAATACTGAAAATGCTATATTGAATTCCATTGAGTAAGCCAGTGTTACTCCAAGTAATGCAGAATGGGCTAAAGTATCTCCAAAATAGGATAATCTTCTCCAAACAACGAAACATCCAAGAGGTCCAGTAACTATGGCAACTCCAATACCTGCTATTAAAGCTCTTATAAAAAAATCATCTAGCATTTAATTTTTCTTTATTTCACCTTCACTTGTATGGATATGATCGTGTCTGTGCTCATACCTTGATAAAATTTGAGAAGCCTGTTCTCCAAACAAAGCTTTGTATTCATTATTTTTCGCTACATCCATTGGCGATCCTGAACAACAGACATGACCATTCAAACAAACAACATGATCTGTTGCACTCATTACGGTATGTAAGTCGTGAGATATTAATAAAATACCACAATTTAATTCATCAGAAATTTTTTTAATTAATTCGTATAAAGCAATTTCACCAGTAAAATCTACACCTTGAACTGGTTCATCGAGTACTAATAACTCAGGTTTCTTTGAAATTGCTCTTGCAAGTAATACTCTTTGAAACTCTCCACCTGACAAATCACCTAAATTTTTATCTTTTAGATGAATAACACCGGTTAAAGACAAAGCTTCATCAATCAAATCATTACTAATACTTTCTGTTAATACCATGAAATCGTTTACTCTTAGTGGTAGTGTCCAATCAATTGAGATTTTTTGTGGTACGTATCCAACTTTACTAGTGTATTTTTCTACAGAACCATCAATCTTTTTATAAATACCTAGTGCAATCTTAGCTGTTGTGCTTTTACCTGATCCATTAGGACCAATTAGAGTAACTATTTTCCCTTTTTCAACTTCTAGTGATACTCCTTTGACAAGCCATTTATTATTTAAACTAAATCCAGCTCCATTTAACTTCACAAGTATATTCTGATTTGAGCTCATATTATTTCTTGACTTATAAATGTTATATTATTACATAGTGTTATATTATAACATTTAAATTATACAACATATGAAAAACTTAAAAAAATTACCATTTATCTTATCAATATTATCATTCTTAACTATTTTTATACCTGCAAATGCAGAAATTAAAGTAGTTACATCAATAAAACCAATTCATTCACTAGCTAGTTATTTAATGGATGGGGTGGCAAAACCAGATTTAATAGTGGACGGTTATGCTTCTCCTCACGGATTTGCACTTAAGCCAACGCATGCGAAAATGTTGCAAGAGGCTGATTTAGTATTTTGGGTTGGTGAGGACTTGGAAAATTTTTTAGAAAAACCACTAAAATCGATTGCCAAAAAAGCTGAAAAAATTGAATTAATGGAAATTAAAGGGTTAACAAAACTTAAATTTAGAGAGAGAAATATTTTCGAGGAACACGACCATGGACATAAAGAAGATGATCACGATGATCATGCAAAGAAAGAGGACGATCATGATGACCACGATCATGATAAAAAAGAGAAAGAACATGGTCATGATGAGCACGGACATGACGATGAGCATAAAGAAGATGGTCACGATGAACATGGTCATGAAGGACATGCACATGGTGAACATGATCCCCATATTTGGTTAGATCCAATGAATGCAAAAGTAATTTTAAGCGAAATGGCAGAGCATTTAATTGAGAATGACTCAAAAAATGAGGCTAAATATAAGGCAAATTTAAAAAAAGCTCATAAAGATTTAGATAAGCTTACTAAAAAAGTAAAATCAGAATTAAATAAAGATTTTAAATCGATAGTTTTTCATGATGCTTATCAATACTTTGAAAAAAGGTTTGACATTAATGTTTTAGGTGCTTTTACAGTTAATACAGACGTAATGCCTGGTGCTGAGCAATTAGCTGAAATTAGAGAAGTAATTGAGCATGATAAAGTAAGCTGTATATTTTCAGAGCCTCAATTTAATCCTGATATCATTAAAGCTGTAGCAAAAGATACTAATGTTGCAACAGGGGTTATCGATCCATTAGGAGCTACTCTTAACCCTGGCAAAGATTTATACTTCGATTTAATTGGGAATATGTCTAAATCTTTTAAAGGTTGTTAAATAAAAATTGATCTTTAACCATTAATAATATCTAATATTGGGATGAGTACAGTTTCCCTCACATTAGATGAAATTTTTGATTTAGCTAAAAAGACTTTATTAGCTAATGGCTGTGATGATGAAACAGCATCTATTCTCTCTGATTTAATAAGAAATGCTGAAAGAGATGGATCTTTATCTCATGGTTTGTTTAGGTTGCCTGCATATGTGAGTGGTTTAAAAAGTGGAAAAATTAATGGCAAAGGAAAACCTGAAGTAAAAAAAATTTCAGCATCAGTAATAAAAGTTCAAGGGAATAATTGTTTAGCCCCTGTAGTTTTAAATAAAGGATTACCTGAATTAGCAAAAGCTGCAAAAGAAAATGGAGTGGCCGTACTCGCTATAAATAACTCTCATCATATGGCTGCGATGTGGCCAGAGACAGAAAAATTAGCAGAGGAAGGTTTAGTTGCTTTTGCTTGCACATCATACAAGCCTGCTGTAGCACCCGCTGGAGCTATCAAACCGTTGTTTGGAACAAATCCAATTTCTTTTGCATGGCCACGACCAGGAAAAACTCCTGTAGTTTACGATATGGCAACTGCATCAATGGCCATGGGTGAAGTTCAAGTTGCTAAAAGAGAAGGGCATAAAGTTCCACTTGGAACTGGTTTAACTAAAAATGGTAAAGAAACAACAGATCCAGGAGCAATAGCGGACGGAGGTGTATTACTTCCTTTTGGTGGATATAAAGGTTCTGCAATAGCAATGATGGTAGAATTAATGGCTGGCGCATTAGTTGGTGATAATTTTAGCTTTGAGACAGCTGCAAAAGATAATAATGACGGCGGACCTCCTAGTGGTGGAGAATTTATTCTTGCAATTTCGCCTGATAAAACTTCAGGAACCGATTGGCAGAAACACGCTGATGAATTTTTTAATAAAATGAAATCATTCGAAGGAGTTAGACTTCCAGGAGAGAGAAGACATAAAAATAGATTAGATAAGGGCCCTCGTCATATTAATGAAGAGCTGGTCAATAAAATAAAATCTTTAAGCTAAAGTAATTTCTATTGGTGTATGGTCTGAAGGTTTTTCACGGCCTCTAGGATCTTTATTAATATTAATTCCTTTAACTTGATCTATTAAAGAATTTGAGACTAAAAAGTGATCTATTCTCATTCCATTGTTTTTTTGCCATGCACCTCTCATGTAATCCCAAAAGGTATATCCCTCTTTAGTTTCATTAAAATGTCTATAAACATCATTAAAACCTAGATTAATCATTTCTCTTAATTTTTTTCTTATTTCTAATCTAAATAAAGCATCGTCCTCAAAGCTTTTTGGATTATAGACATCCTCGGCTGCAGGAATAATGTTAAAATCACCACCAAGAATTATATTTTGATTTTTTTTAGTTAAAGCTTTTAATTGTTTAATTAAATCATCAAGCCATTTTTTTTTGTAATCATATTTTTCAGTATCAACAGGATTACCATTTGGTGTATAGATATTGATTAATTGAATATTTTTCTTTTTGTGTTCAAGTTCAGCTGAGATTATTCTTGATTGTTTTAGCTTATCTTTGATTAAGTCTGTCTTAACATTTTTTAATTTCCCTTTTGAAATAATAGCAACACCATTGTAACTTTTTTGACCAAATACATGACTTTCATAGTCCATTGAGGAAAAATCATCATAGGGAAAGTTTACATCTTCAGTTTTAATTTCTTGCATCATCACAACATCAGGTTTGTATTTTAGTAGATAACTTTTGATATTTTCAATACGTGCTCGCACAGAATTTACATTCCACGAGGAAATAATCATTAAAGAGAAAACGAAACACCACAACCACAAGAAGATTTGGTTTGCGGATTAGTTATTTTGAATTGTTCACCAATTAATTCAGAAACATAGTCTATTTCTGATCCTTTTAATAAATCTGCAGAGGTTTTATCTATCAATATATTTTCATAATTTAAATCATCGGCTGCTTTTTCTTTGTCAAAAGTAAATTCATATTGAAAGCCTGAGCAACCGCCACCTTTGATAGCGATTCTAAAAAACGACCCTTTGTCTTTTTTAGACAGCAAAACATTGATCTGTTTTAGAGCCTTATCAGTAAATTTAATTTCTTTAATCATTATTGATCACTGGTATTACTAATATAATACTTAAATTTTAATTTTAAAGGATGAAAAAATACTCAAAGATTGCTCTTACTAAAAGCAAAGGAAGAATATTCAAAGAATCTGTATCAAAATATAGATCGCCATTTCAAAGAGATAGAGATCGAATAGTTCACAGCGCCTCATTTCGAAGGCTCAAACACAAGACACAAGTATTTGTTAACACAGAAGGTGATCATTACAGAACAAGATTAACTCATTCTATGGAAGTTGCTCAAATTGCACGATCTATTGCAAGATATCTTGAATTGAATGAAGATCTAGCTGAGACCTTAAGTTTGGCACATGATTTAGGTCACCCACCTTTTGGTCATGCTGGTGAGGACTCTCTTAATGAATGTATGGAGGATTATGGAGGCTTTGATCATAATTTACAAACTCTTCGCGTGGTTATGTTTTTGGAGAATAAATATCTTAAGTATAGCGGGTTAAATCTTTCAATTGAAACGTTAGAGGGATTGCTTAAGCATAATGGTCCAATTTACGAATTAGATTTGGTTGACAGTCTAATTGGTGTAAAAAAATTCAATAATAAGATTAATTTTCAGACTTATCCATCATTAGAGGCTCAAGTTTCAGCTATTTCAGATGATATAGCTTATAACAATCATGATATTCAAGATGGTATAA
>CACDNT010000020.1 GCA_902554195.1 uncultured Pelagibacteraceae bacterium | reverse complement strand
TATGAGTAAAACTTCCATCTGACTCATCTGCCTCTAATATAGACCAGTCACTCTTACCTAATTTTGCAGTGCTCTTTATCGAATTTATTATGCCTCCATTGATTATTGTAGGATCTAACTTGGTATTTTCAAAAATAGAACTTACTAAAGATGTCGTTGTTGTTTTGCCATGAGATCCAACTACAACAATATTTTTCATTAAAGAAACAAGATTTGCTAACATCTTCCCTCTTTTTATTATTGGTAATTTTCTTCTTTTAGCCTCTAGTAATTCTGGATTACTTTTTTTTATTGCAGAGGAAGTCACTACAATTGTAACATTTTTTATATTTTGTTTTTTTTGACCAATAAAAATTCTAACACCCTGTTTTTTTAATTTTTCAATATTTTTGTTCTTATTAATATCGCTACCTTGAATTTGAAAACCTTTTGCCTTCATAATCAATGCGAGACCACTCATACCTATTCCACCAATACCTATAAAATGGATAATTTCCCTTTTAGCTAATTCAATTTTCATTAATAGTTTCCAGTATTGTTTGGTTTATATCATTCCATGAGTTTTGAAAATTATGTTTTTCTAAATTATTTTTTTTTACATTGTACTCAGACTTATTCACAATTATATGATTTAAAAATTTTTCTAAATTAACATCATTAAAGTCTTTTTGACTCATAATCCAGCAGCAACCTAGATTTTGATAAAAATTTGCATTTTCAAATTGATGATTGTCTTTTGCTGAAATTAAAGGAATTGTTAGAAATGGTTTATTCATGATTGATAATTCTGCCAAAGTAGATGCACCTGCTCGAGTAATACATAGGTCTGATTGATTTATCAAATCTGCTAAATTTTCCTCAAAATCAAAAATGGTATTTTCAATTTTAGCCTTATCATAAATACTTTTTAATTGATAAATGTTACTTTTATGAGTTTGTTGAATGATTTTAATTTTATTTTTTTTCGACAAATTAATGATTACATTTTTTACCACATTGTCAAAAATCTTTGCTCCTTGACTGCCGCCAACAACCAAAAGACAGAATGCTTTATTTTCTGTTTTAATTTCTCTTTTCTCATAATAATTTTTTTTTACTAATGGAGTTATTATTTGAATTTTATGTTTAAGTTTTTCAGGAAAGTTTTTTAAGTTTTCTGTATAAGTAAAAATTTTGTTACAAAAACCTAAAAAGAGTCTGTTTGCTCTACCTAAAACAATATTGGGTTCAAGTAGGTATATCTTTATTCCTAATAATTTTGCACCAAAACAAACAGGTAATGACATATATCCTCCTGTTGAAAAAACGATATTAATCTTATTTTTTTTTAATAATAAAACTGTTTTAATCACCAAATAAATTACTTGGAATATTTTAAATATAAAAAATATATTAAGATTTAATTTAGGAGTATTTATCAAAATAATATCATTTTTTTCACCATCTATATATTTCAGCCCCCTTGAGTCAGTAGAAATAAAAACATTAAAATTTGAATGCAAATGTTCACTTAGAATTTTTGCTGGCACTACGTGTCCCCCTGATCCTCCTGTTGAAATTAATATATTTTTCATTCAGTTATTTTTCTTTTTGTTAAATTCAAAATTATACCAGACATTATAGAAATACTTATAATCGATGACCCCCCATAACTTAAAAATGGTAAAGTCATTCCTGTAGTTGGGAATAATCTAATATTCACTCCTATGTGAATCATTGCTTGCATAAGTATTAAGCTAATAGATCCAGTTAATATTAGTTTGATCTTTTTATCATTTTCTTTGTAAACTTTTTTCAGAACTGAAAATATCAACACTAGGTAGGTTAATAAAATTAACATTATGAAGATTACCCCAAACTCCTCCGAAATTACTGAAATAATGTAATCTGTATGAGCTTCAGGGACTCTGTTTTTTAATGTTCCCTCTCCAATACCTTTTCCAAAAAAACCTCCGCTTATTATAGCTTCTAATGCTTTATCTGATTGAAAGTTATGAGTACCTATTTCAGGATTAAAAAAAGAAAATAATCTATCTTTTATGTATTTAAATTGTGGAAGGTAACTAATGATAGATGCTATCGTGGCTAGAGAGATAAAAAAAACTAAGCTCAAAAAAAATATACTAATACCAGAAATAAAAATCAAAACTAACCAACTAAAACCAATTAAAAGAGTTTGACCAATATCTGGTTGAAGTATCAAAAGACACGATATCAATATAGTTAACAAAAAAGATAAGAAGTATTTTAAATTAAAATTAGTATATTTTTGAGAGCAAATTATCATACTTATTATCACTATTAAAAAAGGCTTTACAAACTCAATAGGTTGTATTCTCGGCAGTACCAACAAATCAATCCATCTTTTGGAACCTTTAATCTCCACTCCAATTATAGGGACCAGGAACAACAAAACTAATGATAAACAGAAAAATATAAGCGAAATTCTATAAATTTCTTTTTCAGGTATAAAAGATAAAATAAAAATTAAAAAAAAGCCAAAAAAAACAAAAACTGTATGTTTAAAAAAAAAGAAATAAGTATTTGTATCTAATTTATCAGATGCAATTAGAGAAGTTGATACTAGTGAGAAGAATAAACCCGCCAAAAATAAAATTAAGATCAATGATAGAATAGGTTTATCAATGCTTTTCCACCATTGATAAAAAGAAATATAACTAAATAATTTTTCTTTCATTAATATATTTTTTTATCAAATTATTAAAATATGAGCCTCTTTCCTCAAAATTTTTAAAACTATCAAATGACGCAGAGGCTGGACTAAATAAGATTGTATTATTTGAGTGTTTATTTTTATGAATATTCTTAAAAATTGCTGATACTGCAAGATTTAAATTTTTAAATCTTTTTAACTCTGTCTTTTTGTATAAATCTTTTGAAAATTTTTTAAAGTTTTTACCAAAAATATAAATCTTAATATTTTTAAAATATTTTTTTGATAACAACAATTTATCATCTTTTTTTGGAATGCCACCAATTAACCAATGAATATTCTTGTGCATTTCTAACAATTCTTTTGAAGAAGAATAACTTGTTGATTTAGAATCATTAATGACGATTAATTTATTTTTGTTATAGATAATTTTCTGCCTATAATTCAATCCTTTAAATTTATTTACGCTCTCTAATAATTTATTTGGTTTTACTTTAAATTTTTTTATCATTTCTAAAACAAATGAGAGATTTGCTTGATTTGATTTTGATAAAAAATATTTGTTTATAATTTTTTTCAAAATTAAATTGTTCAATTTTGTATCTACATTTATCAGTTTTAATTTAGGCTTTATTCTTTTAATTCTTTTCTGAATTAAATGATCATTTTTATTTACAAATCCAATTGCTCCTCTTTTTAGATTATTAAAAATTTTAAATTTTGCCTCTATATAATTTTTTAAATTACCATGTCTCTCCAAATGATCTGGCGCAATATTAAGGATAGCGGCAAATTTTGATGAAAAAATTTTACTATATTCTAATTGGTAGGATGAAGCCTCAATAACGAAAATTGTTTTTTTTGAGATCTTATTTATAGATAGAATTGGTGTACCAATATTACCTGCTAATCTTACGTCTTTTTTTTGATCTTTTAAGATATCATATAGAAGTTTGCATGTGGTGGACTTTCCGTTTGTGCCAGTTATTGTTAATGAGACATTTTTATAAAATGAGCAAAAAACATCTAGATCTGTATAGATATTCTTATGTTTTTTTTTAAGTAAATTTTTTAACTTACATTTTTTTATATCAATTCCTGGGCTTAATATAATTAAATCAAATTTGGTTTTTAATAATTCTTTAAAATTGAGAGTTTTTTTTTTAATCGACTTATTTATTTTAAGACTCGGGTTATCATCAAATAAATAAACATCATTTTTATTTCTTAAAAAATTGAATGATGAGAGGCCACTTTTTCCTAATCCATAAATTAAAATTTTTTTATTAAAGAAAATTTGTGAATTATCACTCATTATCTTAGTTTTAATGTGGCAAGTCCTATCATTGCTAAAATAATAGAAATTATCCAAAATCTAATTACGACTGTTGATTCAGGCCAGCCTTTCTTCTCAAAATGATGATGGATTGGTGCCATTTTAAAAACTCTTTTACCAGTAAGTTTAAATGATATTACTTGCACAATCACTGAAACTGCTTCAAGAACAAATAATCCTCCAGTAATTGCTAAAACTATTTCATGTTTTGTTATTATACCGACTGCTCCTAAAGAGCCACCCAAAGACAAAGATCCAGTATCTCCCATAAAAATTTTTGCTGGAGGTGCGTTGAACCATAAAAAGCCTAAGCAAGAGCCAATGATTGCTCCACAAAAAATTGAAACTTCCCCAGTTCCCTCTATGTAAGGAATTTGTAAATAATTTGAAAATACAATGTTTCCTGTAACATAACTTATAAATGCAAAACAAGCTGCTACAAGTATTACTGGTACCGTAGCTAAACCATCTAATCCATCAGTAAGATTTACTGCATTTGATGAACCAATAATCACAAATATTGAAAAAGGTATAAAAAACCATCCAAGATTAATGATAAGGTTTTTAAAAAAAGGAAAGTATAAATTTGTTAAATCTTGATAGTCGTTAAAAAAAACATAAAAACTCACACCAATTATTGCTAGTATTATTTGAAGGGTTAATTTTAACTTTGATGAGATACCTGAAGAGTTACTATACTTTATTTTTTTATAATCATCGAATGCCCCAAGCAAACCAAAAGAAATTGCGATATATAAACAAAATAAAACATTTAAATTCGATAAATCAGCCCAAAATAATACTGATATCAACAAACCAAATAAAATAATTACTCCACCCATAGTCGGAGTTCCAATTTTTTTAACTATATGATCTTCTGGACCATCATCACGGATAGGATTTAAAATTTTTTGTTTTGAAAAAAATTTTATAAAAGACTCTCCTAAAATTAAGACAATAACCAACGAAGTAAAAAAAGATAAACCAGTCCTAAATGTCAGGTATTTAAATACATTCAAAAAACCAAAGGTATCAATAAAATTGAGTAAAAATTGATAAAGCATTTAATTTAAACCCTTCAAGTTATTTACTATACTATTGAAACCTGTCGCATTTGAGGCTTTAATCATTAAATAATCATTATTATTTAAATCTTTCTTAATTAATTCAAAAATTCCTGATTTATTTTCTAAAATTCTTCCTCTTTTTACTTTCAAAATATTATCGAATATTTCTCTTACCATTTTTCCCATAACAAATACTTTATCAATATTTGTCTCATTTATTAATGGAACTATCGATTGGTGAAGTTTTTTTGAATATGAACCAAGTTCCATCATATCTCCAAGTAAAAGATATTTACGATATTTTTTTGTATCTATATTATCATAATTTTTTAAGGCTGATTTTAAAGATAGAGGATTAGAATTATAACTTTCATCAATTAAGTTTATTTTTTTGTTACCTATCTTTATTATGGAATGATCTCCTCTTCCTGCTGGGCTTCTAAAATCTAAGAAAATTTTTTCATTAAGTTTAAGCACATCTTTATAAATACTTATTACACTTAAAGCACTTAAAATATTATAAATATTACTTTGAAAATTATTAGAAATTATAAAATATTTAAACTTATTATTAAGTTTAACTTTAATTCTAAATGCCTTTTTAACTTTTTTAATATTAAACAACCTAACATTTGCTTTTTTAGTTTTAATCCCAAAAGAAATCACATTAATATTATTATTTTCAGCAATTTTTTTATGTAATTTGAAAAAACTATCATCAGCATTCAAGACAACAAAACCATTAGGTAATATATTTTTGATTATCTCTGCTTTGGCTAAAGCAATATGTTTAATATTTTTGAAATTTTTTGCATGTGCATAATTAATATTAGTTATCACACCAACATTCGGTTTTATAATATTTGTCAAATTATCAATTTCACCTTTTTTATCCATACCAACCTCTAAAATTCCAAATTCATCACTATGTTTCAAATTAAGTAAACTTAGGGGTACTCCAAATTTGTTGTTATATGATTTTGGAGAAATGCTTACACTAGAAACCTTTCTTAATACATTGCCCAATAATTCTTTGAGAGTGGTTTTCCCACAACTCCCTGTAATAGCTATTATATTTGTATTGATATTTTGTCTAAATATTTTTGAAATTTCAGTCATAAATCTTAACGTATTTCTTACTTTTATTTGACGTTTACTATCGAATTTATTTTGAATTTTATTTACTACAACTAATGATGCCTTATTTTTAAATGCCTCTCCAATATATTTATTTCCATCCTTTTTTTTTCCTTTAATAGCAAAAAAAATATCATTCTTATTTATATCTTTGGAGTTAATTATTACTTTATCTGATTTTACAAAATGAATTTTATTTTTGATTTTCGATACTTCTTTAATAATATTTATCTTTAAGTTTTTTGATAAATTAATATTTTTAAGTCTAATACAATCCAAAATGATTTTTTTATCTGAAAAGAAAATTTTCTTTTTACCAAAATCTTGTGTTTTTTCATGACCTTTTCCAGCAATTAACAAAATATCACCTGTATTCAAATTTTTGATAGCCTCAGATATAGCTTGTTTTCTGTCTGGAATTTCTTTTATTAAGGTGTTTTGAATACCCTTTTTAATATCATCTCTTATTTTCCTCGGATCTTCAAATCTAGGATTATCATCAGTTAAATAAATTTTATTGGAATAATTACTTGCAATCTTTCCCATTTTGAATCTTTTATTTTTGTCTCTATTTCCTCCGCAACCAAAAAGTAAAATTATTTTTTTATTTGGAAATTGCTCTTTCAGGTTTGAAAGGCATATTCTCAGTGCATCAGGTGTGTGTGCATAATCAAGTATTACTCTCGACTTATTTCTGATTTTACCTATTTTTTCAAATCTTCCATCTATTGGTTTAAGTTTTGATAATACATTTAGAATCTTGATTAAACTTAAATTGCTATTTTTTGCTGCAATAATAGCCATTAAAATATTCTTCAATTGTATTTTTCCAATAAGATTTAAATGTGCCTCTCTCGTTAGATTATTATATTTTATCTTTAATACCTGTTTCTCACCTCTAAAACTATGAGATAAAATTTGAAATTGATTTTTGTTATTATTTAAAGCCTGCAATTTAAATTTTCTAGAAATTGCAATTTTTTTTATTTTTTTAAATTCTGGTATTGTTTCATCTGCTATTACATTTCCTTTTTTTTTTATCAAATTTTCAAACAAGTACCGTTTTGCCTTAAAATATTCTTTAAAATTTTTATGATAGTCTAGATGATCTTGAGATAAATTTGTGAAAATACCTGATGAAAACTTTAAACCATCTAACCTATGTTGACTTAGGCCATGGCTAGAGGCTTCCATAATTACATTATTAATTTTTTGAGATTTTAATTTGGATAATATTCGACCTAATCGAATTGGATCTACTGTTGTATTTGACAAATTAGATCTTAAATTTTTTGATTTTACACCTAATGTTCCGATTGAGGCGACTTTTACTTTATTAAGATTTAATAACTGAAAATAAAAATCTGAAACAGATGATTTTCCATTTGTTCCAGTTACAGCAATTAAATTATTTGGTTTATTCTTATAAATTTTAAAAGCAGTTTCTGCTAAAAGTTTTCTAATATTTTTAGTATGTATGAATAAAATATTCTTTTGAAAATTTCGAATTCTTTTCTCGCTAATAATAATTTTAGAGCCTTTTTTTATTGCAGTAGAAATAAATTTATTTCCGTCAAAATGATTCCCTTTTATAGCAAAAAAAATATTATCTTTTTTAATATTTTTTGTATTGAAAGAAATTCCTGAGAAAAAAATTTTTTTTTTTCTATTATCTATATTGGTAAAATAATCGCCTAATAACATTGTTAATTAACTTCCGTGTATTTTGTGGCTAAAATAGGCCCAATCTTTTCTATAATTTGACCAACAACTTCAACCGAAGTCCAACCTGCAGTATTAAAAGGAGTTCCTTTGTATTTTATTCCTGATCCATCTCTATAATTATAAACATATTCACTATTTGTTTTAGGCTCATCCAACATCACAACTAGGCTATACTTGGGATTTGAAGCAGGAAATATGGACGCAAAGGTATTAATTTTTTTTCGAGAGTATCCACCTTCTAAAATTTTTTCAGCAGTGCCTGTTTTTCCTGCTACTTCGTAACCCTCTACATTAGCTAATTTTGCAGTTCCATCCTTTGTGGTTACAATTTTTCTCAATATTGTGACTAGATTTGTTGAAACATTTTCATCTAAAATTCTTTCTCCTCTGGTATATTTTTCTTTTTTTATAAGAGTAGGATTAATTTTATAACCACCATTAGCGATTGTGGAGTAAGCGCTAGTTAATTGTAAAATTGTAGTGGTTATTCCATGTCCGTATGAGGTAGTTGCAAGCTTACATTTTCCCCAATTAAAGGATATTGGTTCACCCATTTCCTCTATATCAAATTTTATTGAGTTAATTAAGTCGAGATCATTTAAAAATTTTTTATATTTTTCAATCCCTATTGCTTGACCGATTCTAACCGAACCTATGTTGCCTGATCGGATTAGTATTTCTTCAGCAGTTAAATTGGAGGGAATTTTTTTATCGTATTCACTTATTTTATTTTTTCCGCAAGTAATACTTTTTTCTAAATTTTTAAATTGAGTATTTGGCTCTATTATCTTTTCATTTAAGGCTGCTGCCAAAGTAAAAGTTTTAAAAACAGAGCCCAATTCATAAACACCTTTAGTTACTCTATTAATATAATTCACATCTGTAATATTTTGTCTTTGGTTTGGGTCAAAATCAGGAAGGGAAATAATTGATAGTACTTCGCCGTTATTTATATCCATTAAAATCGAGGCACTTCCTTTGGTTTTAAATATTTTATTAAATTTTATTAGCTCCTCTCTTATTAAAAACTGAATATCTTTATCGACAGTAAGTTTAATAGATTTATCATTTTTTTTTAAATTTAAATCTAATGATTTCTCTAACCCAGAAATCCCTTGGTTATCGTCATCAATTTGTCCAATTATATGACTAAATAAATTTTTTTGAGGGTAAACTCTTGTAAGATTTTCATGTGGTTTTATTGATTTATCACCCAACATCATAATTTTCTCGTAATTCTCCTCTGAAATTTTTTTTTCAAACCAAAAAAATTTATTTTTTGAAATTTTGGAATTAATTAATTCAAAATCTTTATCAGGAAAAATATATTTTAGATTAAGTAACAATTTTTTTTTATCTATCGCTTCAGTTGGATTAATTCCAATATCAATAGAATTAACAGTTTTTGCTAAAAAATGATTGTTTCGGTCTAAAATATTTGCTCTCTGAATTTTATTAAAAGAGCCATAATTCTTTGAAATATTGGAATTCAAATCTCTAGAACCAAGATGAGTAAGATGAATACAATAAATTATAGAAATAAGGAAAAAAATAAAAAAAATAAATGCAATTCTATTGAATCTAATATCAAAATTTTTTTTGTCACTTTTAAATTCAAATTCCTCTTTGTTTTCTTGGAGAATAAATTTCATATCATTATTTTTCGCTATCTATGATTTTGACATTGTTTGTAAGAATTTTTTCCTTTGTGAAGTCAATAATTTCAATTTCATTAATATTTTTTAGGGTCAACTTATTTTCAAAATAAAGATTCTGATAACTAAGTATTTTTTCTGAGGAGCTTAAGTAATCAAATTCAAGTTTCACATTATCTAATTCTAAATTTAAATTGAGTATATTCTCTTTTAAACTAAACAATTCTTCATCAATTTTCTTTGTGGAATTTTTTATAAAAGAGGTAATTACAATAAGTGAAAAAATTAAACTAATAGTTAAAATTTTTTTCATAAGTTTAGTCCAAGATTTTCGATTTCTATTAAATCTTTAAATTTGTCCAAGATATCGGTTTTAAAGTCATAAAAATTTTCCTTTTTTATTAAGCACCTTAATTTTGCAGACCTAGAGGGAGGGTTTTCTTTTAGTTCTAGACTTGATGGCACTATTGGCTTTTTTTGAGGTAAGTTAAATAAGATTTCTTCGTTTATTTCTTCAGGTTGGTATCTAGATACACTTTTATGTTCTGAGAGACTTCTAAAGAAATATTTTACAATTTTATCCTCTAAAGAATGAAAAGTTACAATAACCAAAATACCATCTTTTTTTAAAACTTTAGCTGCATGGATCATTCCATGAATTAACTCACTTATTTCTTTATTAACAAAAATTCTTAATGCCTGAAAAACTTTTGTTGCGGAATGAATTTTTTTATTATTTCCTTTTTTTGATTTTTCAATAATTTTTACTAAATGAGGGGTATCTATTTCCTTTAACAATCTGTCTTTAAGAATATTTTTAACAATTAATTTTGCATCTCTTTCATCGCCAAAAGATTTGAAAATTTTAACAAGGCTTTTTCCATCTAATTTATTTATTACTTCTTTAGCTGAAAATTCATTTAAACCCATCCTCATATCTAATGATCCACTAGAATTAAAAGATAATCCTTTTTTTGGATCTTTAATTTGCGTAAATGAATAACCTAAATCGAATAGTACACCCCTGATATTTTCATTTTTGAGTTTTAAATTTCCCAATTTACTAAAATTTAAATTTTTAAAGATAAATCGGTCTGGAAATTCTTTTTTAATTTCTTTTGCAACTTTTAAACTTTCTGAATCTCTATCAAAACCAATTACTTTGTTGTCTTTATTCTTAAGAATTTCTCGAGTGTAGCCGCCTTGACCGAAAGTACAGTCAATAAATGTGCCACCATATTGAGGGGAAATAATGCTAATAATTTCTTTTAGCAGTACTGGATAATGTTTTGTTTTATCCTGTACTATGGTGGCTTCCATTTATTTTTACGAAGACCATTAATTTTTTTGTCTTCTTAAAAATGCTGGTATCTCTAAATCATCCTCCTGATCATCATTATCCTGAGATAACAAATTTTCTGGGGAAGATGTTTCGTTTTGAGAACTAAATAAGTCTGGTGCATCCCTATCTACTCCAAATTCTTTTAAATCATCTTTTATCTCATCTTCTAAAGTTGTTTCTTCAACAGCTTCCTGTGTGAAAGAACTTTCCTCATCCTCTTTAGTGTTTTCAACTAAACTTTCAACCTGTTGGTTCTTTAATAGTTCCTCATGATATTGATCATTGATTTGATTAATATTTTGATTTGTAAGAGCCTCACTTAGATTTTCAGTCGTAATTTCATTCTCTAATTTTAGAGCGTTAGCTCCACTTGAAATAGGGGCGCTAGTTGAAAAATTAAAAGAAGTATTAGATCCTAAATTGGAAAAATCAGAATATCCAGGATTTCTATTTTGTATCCTGTGTACCATATTGATGACTGATTTTGTTTCAGGTTGTTGTCCATCTAAAGCAGTTGCAACAATTGACACTCTTATTTTACCTTCAAGAGAGGGGTCGGTTATTGCGCCAATAATAACTTCAGCATCAGCCTCTACCTCAGATCTTATTTTATTAACGACTTCGTCGACTTCAAATAATTTAAGATCTTTACCACCTGTGATATTGACAAGTAATCCTTTTGCACCTTTTAGAGTATAGTCATCTATTAAAGGATTGCTAATTGCCATCTCTGTAGCTTTCATAGATCTACCTTCACCTTCGGCTTCTCCTGTGCCCATCATGGCTTTACCCATAGATGCCATAACTGTTTCGACATCTGCAAAATC
>CACDNT010000019.1 GCA_902554195.1 uncultured Pelagibacteraceae bacterium | reverse complement strand
TTAAAAGAGCAATACAAGAAAAAGATAACTATTTAACTTTTCCTGATCTAGTAATGGTAGATGGAGGAAAAGGACAATATTCAGTAGCTAGAGAAACTCTAAATGAACTTGGGCTTCATGATATTCCTATAATTGCGATTGCTAAAGGTAAATATAGAAATAGCGGAAATGAGACTTTTTTTCATAATGGTAAAGAATTTAAATTCATTAAAAATGATCCTACTTTATTCTTTCTTCAGAGAATAAGAGATGAATCTCATCGTTTTGCAATAAGTGCTCATAGAGCAAAAAGGAAGAAGGGTATTAGTAAATCGCTGTTAGACCAAATTGACGGAATAGGCTCCATAAGAAAAAGAGCTTTATTAAACCATTTTGGATCAGCTAGAGCAGTTGAGTCTGCAAGTCTAGATGAAATTAAATCTGTGGAAGGGGTTGAAGAAAAAGTTGCGAAAAAAATATATAACTTTTTTCATGAATAAAAAAAATTATGCTTAAAAAAATACCAAATATTTTAACTATAGGAAGAATTTTAATTGTTCCTTTTTTTGTTTTAGCATTTTACTTGCCAGGTTTTTATGGAGATTTAACAGCGTTAATTTTATTCATAGTTGCGTCTTTCACAGATTTTTTAGATGGCATGCTAGCAAGATTCCTTGGCGAAGAGTCTAAACTTGGAGAATTACTTGATCCTATTGCAGATAAGATTATCGTTGCAACTGCTCTAATACTTTTGGTAATGGACGGGACTATAAGAAATTATGAGGTTATAGCAGCAATCATTATCCTTACTCGGGAAATTTTGATATCAGGATTAAGGGAATTTTTAGCTAAGGGAAAAATTAAACTCCCAGTTTCAAATCTAGCAAAATTAAAAACTGTATTACAAATGGTTTCTATTGCACTTTTACTTTCAGGTGAAACTGGGAATAAAATCATTAACTTCCAAGATTATAATGCTCAAACTATTGGAATAATTCTTTTGTGGCTTTCAGCTGCTTTAACTCTTTTTACGGGATACGAGTATATGCGAAAAGGAATTGACCACGCGATCTCAGAAGATAATAAAGATTAAGCTGCTTTTTTCTTTCTAACTAATTTCTGATAACTTTCGTTAAGACCGATAATTAAATCGCAAACTTTAAATTGATGTTCTGCAATACATGATACTGGAGTTACCTCAGCTGCAGTTCCAGTCAAAAAACACCCAACAAAATTCTTCAACTCTTCGGGTGATATTTTTCTTTCATTAACTTTTATATTTTTTGATTTTGCAATTTCAATTACCGTTCTTCTTGTTATACCATCTAGAAAAGAATCTGGAATTGGGGTATGAAGTTCGCCATCTATATCTTTAAAAAAAATATTTGCACCAGTTGCTTCGGCAATATTACCTTCATGATCTAACATTAAAGAGTCGGTGTAACCATTTTTTTCTGCCTCATGTTTTGAGAGAGTACATATCATATAAAGACCTGAGGCTTTCGTATCCCATGGTATTGTGTTAGGAGCTGGTCTTCTCCAATTAGAAATATTTAATCTAATTCCTTCAACTTTTAATTTTGGGTCAAAATATGAACCCCATTCCCATGTCGCAATTGCGACATGAATTTTTGTTTGTTGAGCTGAAATTGCCATCATCTCACTTCCTCTCCAAGCTACTGGTCTTACATATCCATTTTCAACTTTTTGACTTTTAGTTATTAAGTTTGAAGCAGTATTTATTTCAGCCTCTGTATAAGGAATCTCAAAACCCATTCGTCTTGCTGAGTGAAAAAATCTAGAAGTATGTTCCTCTAATTTGAAAATTGAACCATCGTAAACTCTCTCACCTTCAAAAACACAGCTAGCGTAATGTAATCCATGGCTCAAAACATGCACTTTAACATTTGACCAATCTACTAATTCGCCGTTGTACCATATTTTACCAGATCTTTTATCGTAAGGTATCATGTATGAAATATAAAATTATTACTGAAAAATATCTATGTATATATAATATGTCAATATAACTTACCTGTGATGAAAGAGCTTTTATATTTAAAAGATGAACAATTAAAACACTTAATTGAAAAGTTATTTATAAGTTACAGAGAAACTTTTTCAGACTCGAAAAAAATTCTCAATAAATATCATATTGGCTTAGCTCATCAAAAAACTATTCATTTAATATCCATGTATGAGGGTATATCGATTTCAGAACTTATGAGGAAGCTTAAAGTATCTAAGCAAAGTCTAAATAGAGTTTTAAAAGATTTAATCAAACTTGAGATAGTTTTCTTTAATAAAGATGAAACTGATACGAGGATTAAACATATCTTTCTAAACGAAAAGGGAAAAAAAATTTTTAATGAAATTTTTGAGATACAAAAAAAAAGAATTTATAATGCTTTACTTAACTCAAGTTCACAAGAAGTACTTAATTTTGATGAAGTTTTAAATAGAATTATAAATGGATAAATTTATTGCTCATATTTTAGTGGTAGATGACGATGAGGGTATTAGATATTTAGTAAAAAGATATCTTAATGAAAAAAAATATTTAGTTTCCACAGCTAATAGTGCCGAAACTGCCTTAGAAAAAATAAAAATTATAAAGTTTGATTTAATTATTCTGGATATAATGATGCCTGGAAAGAGTGGACTGGATTTTTTAAATCAAAATAAAGAAAACATCAACACACCGGTAATCTTATTAACTGCAAAAGGTGAGCCAAATGAAAGAATCCAGGGGTTAGAGATGGGTGCTGACGATTATTTACCCAAACCATTTGAACCCAAAGAGCTCGATTTAAGAATTAAAAATATTATTAATAAAACCAAACAAACTAACTTAAATAGAATTATAGAGTTTGAAAATATTAAGATTGATTTAAACAAACAAATTATTTTTCAAAATAATTCGGAATTTAAGATTAATAATACAGAAAAAATAATATTAGAAAGAATGATTAATAATCCTGGAAAAATATTTGCAAGAGAAGAAATTGGAAAATTGATTGATTTAGATAAAGAAAGATCAATAGACGTAATTATAACCAGATTAAGAAAAAAAATTGAGATTGATCCAAAAAACCCAAAATTTCTACAAACCATAAGAGGGGCTGGCTATGTTTTATGGATTGAATAAATTCTTTAAAAATTTATTACCAAAAAGATTGTTCTATAGAGCCCTTCTTATAGTGGCTATTCCAATAATTTTAATTCAATTGACAATCACTATTGTATTTTTTGACAGTCTTTGGATCAAAACAAATAAAGGGATGACAAGAGCTCTCGTTGGTGAAATACAAACCTTTATTGAAGTTTACAGTAATGACGAATATGAAAAAGATGAAATAAAGAATATTTTTTCCTTAAACCAGGATTTAAATATTGAATTTATTGAAGACAATAATTTTAATTTTTTTTATAATGAGAGATGGTTTAGTCCAATTGATAGAACTTTAAGAAGAGAACTAAAATCTAAATTTGGATCAGAAATATTTTGGTTTGATACAACTAGCTATAAAGAATTAGTTGATTTAAGGATAAAATATCAAAATGGTTATTTCAAATTTATCGTTCCAAGAGATAGACTCACAAGCACCTCAGCAAGATTATTCGGGTTATGGATCACTGTTCCAGCTTTTGTAGTTGTAATTATATCTTTAATTTTTTTAAAAAATCAAACAAGACCAATTACAGCATTGGCTAAAGCTGCAGAAAAATTTGGAAGAGGTGAAAATGTTGACGAATTTAAACCTTCTGGAGCAGCTGAAATTCGTCAAGCAGGCTATGAATTTGACAGGATGAGAAAAAGAATAATGAGACATCTCAACCAAAGATCAGAAATGCTATCAGGAATTAGTCATGATTTAAGAACTCCTTTAACAAGAATGAAACTACAAACAGCATTTATAAAAGATAAGCCTTTAGCAAATAAATTAACTGAAGACATTAACGAAATGGAAAAAATGCTCAATGAATACTTGCAATTTACTAGTTCATCATTTCTTGAACAAGATGAGCTTTTCGATCTAAGCGAGTTAATGAATGAAATTATAATAAAATATAATAACGAAAATATTTTTAAAAATATTCCATCTAAAATTTATTTTAATGGAAGAAAAAATTTAATAAAAAGGTGTCTTAATAATTTGATTGATAATTCCATTAAATATGGAAATAAATTGAGTGTTGAACTTTCAAAAAAAAAAATGAGTTTGGTTATTAAAGTTGAGGATGACGGTCCGGGTATACCAGAAAGTGAATATGATAATGTATTTAAACCTTTCTACAAAATAGACAAAGGAAGAGCAGACTCCAAATCAAGTGTAGGGCTTGGTCTGTCAATAGCATCTGACATTGTACGTTCCCACGGTGGTAATATAAAGTTGGATAAATCCAATTTGAATGGACTTGAGGTTAAGATTTTTTTACCCGTTTAACCTTTTTTTTTAAAACCTTTTTTTTTTCAAGTTCTTTCTCTAAATTTTCGACTCTTTTAGCTAAAATATCAAATTCATCTTTACTCGTTAATTTCATTTTGAATACGATTTCATCTCTTTTTGATTTTAAAATATTTACTATCTCATTTTTTAAGTCTCTAGATGAGACTAATCCTTGCTCTAGAAGTTTAGTAAATTTATCAAATACAAATTTTGAATTTTTCATATATTTATTTAATAAGTTATTATATCTTTAATCTATTATTATAATTAAAAATGTTCATTAATAATTTTGACCCAGTTGCATTTAGTTTATTTTCATTAGAATTTAGATGGTATTCTTTATCATATATATTTGGAATTCTTGCTGGATGGGTTTTGGCAAAAAGAATTTTTATAAAAGATGATAATTTAAAAGAAAAATTTGACGACTACATTACTTATATAATTTTTGGTATTATAATTGGTGGAAGATTAGGTTACGTAATATTTTATAATTTAGATTACTATTTAGAGAACATTTTTGAAATATTTAAAATTTGGAATGGGGGAATGTCATTCCATGGTGGACTATTAGGTGTAATTGTGATGAGCGTATGGTTTGCAAAAAAACATAATCATAATTCCTATATTTATCTTGATATTGTTTCGTTAGTCGCCCCAATAGGAATTTTTTTTGGACGTATTGCAAATTTTATAAATTCAGAGCTTTATGGCAAAGAAACAGCTTTACCATGGGGAATTAAATTTGAAAAAATTGATGAAATATATCGTCATCCATCTCAACTTTATGAGGCTTTTTTTGAGGGACTGTTATTATTTTTTATATTGATATATTTTCGAAAAGCGTCCTCAGCTAAAAATCCTGGTTTCTTATCTGGAATATTTTTAATATTTTACTCTGTTTTCAGATTTTTTATAGAATTTTTAAGAATGCCAGATGAACAATTGGGTTACGTTCTATTTAAATTGAGTATGGGGCAAATTTTATGTTTAGTTTTTTTTATATTTGGTTCTTATTTGACTTTAAAAAAATATGACCATCAAAAATAATTTTGAAATCTCTTTAGATAAATTTATTGATTTTGCTCTATATGATAAAAAAAAAGGATACTATATGCAAAAAAACCCTTTTGGGTTAAAGGGTGATTTTATAACCGCACCAAATATTTCTAGAATGTTTTCTGAAATGATAGCTGTTTGGATTTTAGGTTTTTGGGAAAATTTAGGAAGCCCAAAAAAAATTAATTTAGTGGAACTTGGTGCAGGAAATGGTGAAATGATGAAAATATTTTTAGAAACTTTTAAAAAATTTCCAGCGTTTTTAAGTTCATGCAATATTTTAATTCATGAAAAAAGTCTAAAATTAAAGAAAATTCAAAAAAACAAATTAGGCAAAGAAAAAGTTATTTGGATTTCTGATCTGAAACAAATAAAAAAATTTCCAACTATTTTTATTGCAAACGAGTTTTTTGATGCAATAGCAATAAAACAATTTATTAAAAAAAAAGATCTTTGGTTTGAAAGATATGTAAATTTTAAAAATCAAAAAAAGCCTTTTTTTTGTGAAAGAAAGTTTAATATGAAAAAATTTGAAAAAAAAATTGATTATAATATTTCAAAAGACCAAAAATTTGTTGAATACTCCTTAGTTGGAGCAGATTATTTAAAAAAAGTTGCTGGAATAGTTAAAAAAAATAATGGCGGTCTTCTAATGATAGATTACGGGTATATGGAAAAGAGAATGAAAAATACTCTTAAGTCGATTTCAAATCATAAACATAATAGTATTTTAAAAAATATCGGTACTTCAGATATTACTCATAATATTAATTTTTTCTTATTTAAGAAAATAATCAATCAATTAGGTGGTTTAAAAGACTTAATAACAACCCAGGGAAGCTTTTTAGTAAAATTAGGAATAAAAAATAGAGCTGAGATAATATCGCAAAATCAAAACTTTTCAAAAAAAGCAGATATTTATTTTAGATTAAAAAAACTCATAGATGAGAAAGAAATGGGAAATTTATTCAAGGTAATGTTTGTCAAAAATAAAGGCAATAAATATAAGTTGGGGTTTAATTGATAGTTTCAAAAAAATTATCTAAATTTAAAGAGATCAGTCATGGTTTTTTTAATAAAAAAGGTGGATGTTCGAAAGGTATTTATAAAAGCTTAAATTGTGGACCAGGCTCAAACGACTACAAAACAAAAATTATCAAAAATTTGAGAATTGTAAAAAAGAAAATCGATAAAAATTCAAAAAATATTCTTTTACTCCATCAAATACATAGTAATAAATTTGTTTTCATCAATAAATATTCTAAGTACCTAAAAAAAAAGAAAGCAGATGCAGTAATTACCGACATTCCAAGATTACCAATTGGAATTCTTACAGCTGATTGTGCGCCAATATTAATTTTTGATAAACAAAAAAAGATGGTAGCCGCTATTCACGCTGGATGGAAAGGTGCATATAAAGGAATTATTTCAAAAGTTATAAATTTCATGATTAAAAAAGGGTGTGAAAAAAAGAATATGATTGCTGTTATAGGTCCTTGTATCGCTCAAAAAAGCTATAACGTAAAAGAAGATTTTAAAAGAAAATTCCTAAAAAAAGATAAAAGAAATAAAGTTTTTTTTAGAAAAAGAAAAAACTTAATTTATTTTGATTTATCAAAATATGTTAAATTACAACTCAAATTAATGAAAATCACAAATTTAGAGACGATAAATATTGATACTTTTCCTAAAAAAAATAATTTTTTTAGTGCAAGAAGGTCTTTGCGTTTAAATCATGATGATTATGGTAGAAATATTTCATTAATTATGATTAATTAGAGTTTCTCAATGAAGTTATTAACTGGAAACAGCAATAAAGTTTTAAGTAAAAACATTGCTAAATACTTAAAAACAAAACTTGTAAATTCAAGTATTAGAAAATTTGCTGATGGTGAAATTTATATTGAAATAAATGAAAATATAAGAGGAAACAGTATTTTTATTGTTCAATCTATCTCTTCTCCAGCAAATGATAATTTAATGGAATTATTGTTATGTATTGATGCTCTAAAGAGATCATCAGCAAAAAATATAACAGCGGTAATACCGTATTTTGGATATGCAAGACAAGATAGAAAGGTTGTTCCAAGAACTTCCATATCTGCAAAACTTGTCTCTAATTTAATAACTCAAGCTGGTGCTGATAGAGTGGTAACTGTAGATTTGCACGCAGGTCAAATTCAAGGTTTCTTTGATATTCCTGTTGATAACTTATTTTCTACTCCAATATTTGCAAGACACGCTAGAAAGAAGATTAAAAGTAAAAAAATTATTTGTGTTGCACCTGATGTGGGAGGAACAGAGAGAGCTAGAGCACTTGGAAAACTTTTAAATGTAGGACTAGCTATTGTTGATAAAAGAAGACCAAAGCCTGGGCAATCAGAGGTTATGAATATCATTGGTGATGTAAAAGGACAGACTTGTATTTTGGTTGATGATATAATTGATTCAGGTGGTACAATTGTTAATGCAGCAAAAGCTTTGAAATCTCGTGGTGCAAAAGATGTGTACGTTTATATTACTCATGGGGTTTTAAGTGGAGATGCAATTAAAAAAATTAAAAGTTCAGTAATCAAAAATTTAGTTATAACTGATACGATAGACAATGTTCATAAAACTAAAAATGTTAAAAATATTGAGGTTTTACCGATATCAGGTCTTATGGGTGAAGCAATAAAGAGAATTTCAAATTCAACATCTGTATCAGATTTATTTAAATAAATTTCTTGATTATTTGTAAACATGAGTTAAAAAACTCTGTTTTATGAATTCAATAGAAGCTAACATTAGAGATAACTCTACCAAAGGGCAGTTAAACGCTATAAGAAATAGTGGAAATGTTCCAGCTATTATCTACGGTGGTAAAGATAAAAATCAAAAGATATCTATTTCTAAAAAATTACTTAAAACTTTTATTGAAAAAGAAAATTTCTTCTCAAACATAATTACTCTAAAGGTAGATGGTAGTAATCAAAATGTATTACCAAGAGAAATAAAATATCATATTTTAACCGATGAACCAATTCATGTAGATTTTTTAAGAGTGCTACCAGGTGTGAAAATAAAAATAGAAATTCCAGTAAATTTTATTAATCACGAAAAATCTCCCGGTCTTAAAAAAGGTGGGGTCCTAAACATTGTTAGAAGAAAAGTAGAATTAAGATGTCCAAGTGAAAAGATTCCAGAAAATTTAACGTTAGACTTAGATGGCGTTGATATTGGTGAGAGTTTTAAAATCTCATCAGTTAAATTAGATTCAGAAGTTGTTCCAACAATTCAAGGAAGAGATTTTGTAATAGCAACACTAGCAGCTCCAACAGTTATGAAAGAACCTGAAAAACCTGCTGAAGCAGAAGCTGCAGAGGGTGAAGAAGGTGCAGAGGGGGCAACTGCTGCAGCGGCCGATGGGGATAAAGCTGCTCCTGAGGGTGATAAAGGAGATAAAAAAGAAGGTGATGATAAAAAACCTACTGACAAAAAACCTCCTGAAGAAAAAAAATAATCAATTAAATTGAAAATTAATCAATAGATCATGCTTTTATTTGTAGGACTGGGTAATCCAACACCAGACAGCGAAAATAATCGACATAATGTTGGGTTTAAAATTATAGACGCTATAAACAAAAAATTTAGTTTATCAAAACAAAAACCAAAATTTAAAGGCCTATTAACAACTGGCAATATAGGAAATGTTAAAGTTTATGCCATCAAACCTTTGACCTTTATGAATAATTCGGGAATTTGTATTAGAGAGCTTATTGAATATTTTAAAATTGATGCTCAAGATGTAATAGTTTTTCATGATGATCTAGATGTAGAATTTGGAAAAATTAAAGCTAAGTTTGGAGGATCAAGTGCGGGACACAATGGAATTGCTTCAATTGATAAGTTTATTGGCAAAGATTATTCTAGAGTGCGAATAGGTATTGGTAAACCCAAAGGAAACATTGAGGTTGCAGATTACGTTTTACAAAATTTTGATGAAGATGAGTCGTTAGGTATTGAAAAAATATCAAACCACATAAATGACTCAATGTCTTTTCTTGTTGAAAAAAAATTAGATCTTTTTTCTAGTACAGTAAATAATAAATAATGAGCTTCAAGTGTGGGATCGTAGGTTTACCAAACGTAGGTAAATCTACTCTCTTCAATGCATTAACCAATTCAAATAAAGCTCAAGCAGCTAACTTTCCATTCTGTACAATTGATCCAAATATTGGTGTAGTTAGTGTGCCTGATTACCGATTAGAAAATTTAGCTAAAATTTCTAAATCAAAAAAAATTATTCCCACTACTATTTCTTTTGTTGACATAGCTGGTCTTGTAAAGGGAGCATCTAAAGGTGAAGGTTTGGGAAATAAGTTTCTATCTCATATTAGAGAAGTAGACGCTGTAATACATATGATTAGATGTTTTGACTCTAGTGATATTCAAAATGTAAATCCTACAGTTGATCCTGTTAGAGATCTTGAAATAATTGAGACAGAAATGAAGCTTGCAGATTTAGAGTCCATTCAAAAAAGACTTGAGAAAAATAACAAAAAAAATATTGATGAGGATCAAATTAAAATTCTTCAAAGTTGTTTAGACTTAATTAATAATGATCAAGATTTAGCAACTTTAAAATCAGAATTTACCAAAAAACAACTAAATTTAAGTGGTTTACTTTCTTTAAAACCCAAAATATTTGTTTGTAATGTTGATGAGAAAAGTGTCCAAAATGGAAACGGTTACACTAAATCATTCATAGAAAAATTTGGTTTAGATAACACTTTGATTGTATCGGCTGATATTGAAAATCAAATCAATGAGTTAGATAATGAAGAAAGAAAAAACTACATGGAAATGATTGGTTTAAAGGACACTGGCTTGGATATGTTGATTCAAAAAGGTTATAAGATTTTAGAATTAGACACTTTTTTTACCTCAGGTCCTGAGGAAACAAGAGCCTGGACTATTCAGAAAAATTGTTTAGCTCCAAAAGCTGCAGGTGAAATACATACTGATTTTGAAAAAGGATTTATTAGAGCTGAAACCATTTCTTATAATGATTTTGTTGAAAATGATGGATGGGTAAACTCTAAAACAAACGGAAAAATGAGACTAGAGGGAAAAGACTATATTGTTAAAGACGGTGACGTTTTAAACTTTCGTTTCAATACGTGACCAGATTCTTTTCATGCTAAAATAAACTAAAACTGTTAAAATAATTAAATAAACTATTGCTTTAAAACCCATTTTATGACGTGTCTCTAAATGAGGCTCTGCAGTCCACATTAAAAAGGTTGTAACATCTTTTGCCATTTGTTCCACGGAAGCATTAGTTCCGTCTGAGTACTCTACTAAACCATCAGAAAGTTGATTAGACATTTTAATTTTATTTCCATACATGTATTTATTATAGTAAACACCATCATCTAAAGTCACTCCAGCTGGTGGATCTTCATATCCTTGAAGAAGTGAATAAATATAATCAACTCCACCACCTCTTGCTTTTACTAAAACAGTCATATCGGGTGGATATGCTCCACCGTTTGCTGCTTGAGCAGCTTTTTCATTTTCGTAAGGCATCACAAATTTATCCGACAATCTTCCTGGCCTCATAAACATCTCGCCATCTGCATTGGGTCCATCTTTTACCTCGAAAGATGCTGCAATGGCTTTTGCTTGCTCCACTGAAAATTCAGGCCCACCTTTTTCCACTAGATTTCTATAACTTAGATATTTCATAGAATGGCATGAAGAACAAACTTCTTGATAAACTTGATATCCTCTTTGAAGGGCAGCTCTGTCAAACTTGCCAAAGGGACCCTTAAAACTCCAATCAGTTTTTAAATATTCAACCTTCTCAGCTGCATTAGAGTTAAATTGAAATCCAAAAAATAATGCTATTAAAAACGATATTCTAAAAAAATTTTTCACTGATCTTTAAAACTATCCTTTTTTTTCACCGTAGCAAGATTAGGTGATCCACCCAAAATTGGTTCAGTAATACTCAAAGGAACAGGTGTGGTCCTCTCTTTGAATCCTAATACTGGCAGTACAACTAAAAAATGAAGGAAGTAATATGCTGTTGCAATCCTAGCAATTAATAAGTAAAGACCCTCAGCTGGCATAGCTCCGACATATCCTAAAATTAAAACATCCGCCACTAAGATCCAATAGAACTGCTTATATAAAGGTCTAAAGACTGCGGATCTAATTTTTGAAGTATCTAACCAAGGAAGTGCAGCTAATATTAAAATAGCCGACAACATCGCAATAACACCTAAAAGTTTATCCGGAACTGATCTCAGAATTGCATAAAAAGGTAACAGATACCATTCAGGAACAATGTGAGCTGGTGTTACAAGAGGATTTGCTTCAATATAATTATCAGCATGACCTAAAATATTTGGTGTATAGAAAACAAAAAAAGCGAAAACAATCATAAACATCAACAACGCAAAACCATCCTTGATAACTATGTAAGGATGAAATGGAACTGTATCTTTTGAAGGTTTTTTTATATCAATTCCAATTGGATTATTATTTCCAGGCACATGAAGAGCCCAAATATGTAAAACTACTAAACCTAAAATTAAAAAAGGAATTAAGTAGTGTAGAGTGAAAAATCTTGTTAATGTAGGGTTGTCTACTGAATATCCTCCCCACAACCATGTTACAATTCCTTCACCTACTAAAGGAATTGCACTAAATAAATTTGTAATAACCGTAGCTCCCCAAAAACTCATTTGTCCCCATGGCAAAACATAACCTAAGAAAGCAGCTGCCATCATAAGAAGATAAATGATTATACCAATAATCCATATAATTTCTCTTGGTGATTTATATGAGCCGTAAAACAAAGATCTAAATATATGAATGTATACTGCTAAGAAAAACATTGAAGCTCCGTTTGCATGTATATATCTTATTAACCATCCATAGTTCACATCTCTCATTATGTGTTCGACACTTGAGAATGCCATATCAGCATGCGCAATATAGTGCATTGCTAAAACTAATCCGGTTACAATTTGAGTAATCAAACAAAAAGTAAGAATTCCACCAAAAGTCCACCAATAATTTAAATTTTTTGGTGTTGGATAGTCTGTTAAATGATTTGCCAAAGTCAAAAGGGGCAACCTATCGTTAAACCATTTTCCAACTTTTGATTTTGGCGTGTATTCGTGTTCACTCATAAAAATTATCCAATCTTAATTGTGTTAGCGTCAACAAACTTATATTCAGGAATTTCCATATTTGTTGGGGCTGGACCTTTTCTAATTCTTCCTGAAGTATCATAATGAGAACCATGACATGGGCAAAACCAACCATTGTAATCTCCTTTTTGATCTAAAGGCACACAACCTAAGTGCGTACATACTCCAAGCATAACAAGCCACTCTGGATTTTTTGCACGATCTTCATCTTTTTCAGGATGCTTTAAATCTTCCAACTTAACAGATTTGGCTTCAGCTATTTCCTCTTGAGTTCTTCTTCTAATAAAAACTGGCTTTCCTCTCCATAACACAGTTATGGTTTTTCCTGGATTGACTGCGCTCACATCAACCTCAGTGCTTGCTAACGCTTTCACAGAAGCATCTGGGTTCATTTGATCTATCATAGGCCAAATCACTGCACCCGCTCCAACTGCTCCAACCGCATATGTAGCTGTAAATAAAAAATCTCTTCTTTTAGTTTTCTTTTCCACTGTTTATAGGTTCTTATAATTCTATATGTTGATTTAGGTAGTTAATATATGATTACATATAATAAAAAAGTATTATTTTTCTACTGATAGAATGACACATAATCTAATTAATGATGGGCCAAAAATTGCACTATTTGAACCTGATATCCCTCAAAATACTGCTGCGATCATAAGAACTTGCGCCTGTTTGGGGGGCGAAATTAGAAATAATAGAGCCTTGTGGATTTTTATTAAACGATAGGAGATTTAAAAGAGTTGTGATGGATTATATGGATGAAAAAGAGATTAGATATTATAAAAGCTCTGATCAATTTTTTGATGAGAAACAGAATCAAAGAATTATACTTATGACTACAAAAGCCTCTAGCCCATATACAGAATTTAAGTTTAAAAAAAATGATACAATTTTATTTGGAAGAGAAAGTGCGGGAGTGCCTGAATTTGTGCATAAAATGATAAATAATAGGTTAAAAATTCCGATGCGAAATAATAAGCGTTCTTTAAACATTTCTTCTTCTGTTGCTATAATATTGGCTGAGTGTTTAAAACAAAATAAATTAATTTAAATGGATCTAGAAATAAAACAAAAATTGACAAGTAATTGGTTTA
>CACDNT010000018.1 GCA_902554195.1 uncultured Pelagibacteraceae bacterium | reverse complement strand
TGGAAATATATTAATGGATTTATTATCAGCTTCATGTCTTTGCTGACAATGTATATAATAAAAGAAACTGCATATTTTCTTTAGTTAAAAGGATTTTTGAGAGACAATTATAGCGCATGTTAAAATCTCAATTTCAAATTAATCTTATTTAATATGCTTTTAAGAAGAAAATTTTTAAAATTATTTGGACTTTCTATACTTTTTGTATCATTGCCTTATCAATTTTTAAAGTCAGCAACAAAAAAACTTATTAATCCTGATCTTAGTAAAGCCCAAAAAGATATAATGTTTAATGAGGGTACTGAGAGACCGTTTACCAGTAAACTACTTGAAGAAAAGAGAAATGGTTTTTATCATTGCGCAAACTGTGGAGCAAAGTTATTTTCATCAAAAGCAAAATTCGATAGTGGAACGGGTTGGCCTTCTTTTTCAGAAGCTTTGCCGGGAGCTTTTAAGACTAAGATTGATTATTCTTTTGGAATGAAAAGAATTGAATATCATTGTGCAAATTGTGGTGTACATCATGGTCACGTTTTTTTAGATGGACCTACTGCTACTGGAAAAAGATTTTGTAATAATGGATTGTGTTTAATTTTTGTACCAGAGAATTAATTAGAAAAACCATATTTTCTAAGTCTTACATCTCCTGTTCTTGCATGAGCTTCCATTCCCTCATATCTAGAAATTCTAGCTGCAGCAGCACCAACTAATTTAGTAGATTCTTTTGTCATTCTTTGAAAGCTCAAAGTTTTAATAAATTTTCCAACAAATAATCCGCCAGTGTATCTTCCTGCACCTTTAGTTGGTAAAATATGATTTGTACCAGAACATTTGTCGCCGTATGCAACAGTTGTTTCCTCACCCACAAACAACGATCCATAATTTGTTAATCTTTCATGAAACCATTCTAGGTTTTCCGTCTGTACTTCTAAATGTTCAGGTGCATATTCGTCACTAATTTTCACTATTTCTTCATCAGTGTCACAAAGAATTATTTCACCATAATCTCTCCACGCTGCTTCAGCACTAGTTCTTGGAACTTCTGGAAGTTCTGCAATTAATTCTGGAACTCTTTTCATTACTTTGTCGGCTAATTTTTTACTAGTTGTATAAAGCCAACATGGTGAGTTATATCCATGCTCAGCTTGTCCTACTAAATCTACCGCAACAATTTCCGGATCAGCTTTAGCATCAGCTATAATTCCTATTTCGGTTGGTCCTGCAAATAAATCAATACCAACTTTTCCGTATAAAATTCTTTTAGCCTCAGCTACAAATTGATTCCCTGGTCCTACAATTATATCTGCAGGAGGATTTTTGAATAATCCATTTGTCATTGCTGCAATCGCAGGAACTCCTCCTAAATTTAAAATAACATCTGCGCCGCAAAGATCAGCTGTGTATACAATAGTAGGGTGGGCACCAACACCTTCTTTAGGAGGACTACATGCAATAATATTTTTTACTCCAGCAACTTTTGCTGTAGTTACACTCATTACAGCAGATGCAATATGAGCGTATCTTCCACCTGGGATGTAGCAACCTGCTGTGTTAACTGGCACTAATTTTTGACCTGCATACAAACCATCAGAAAGCTCTACCTCAAAATCTTGTCCATAATTTTTAAGTTGTGCTTCAGCAAATTTTCTAACCCTTTCAAATGAAAATTGAATATCATCTTTAGTTTTTTGATCTAACGTTTTTTTAATTTCTTCAATTTTATCTTTTGACACTACAATGTCCCCATCATATTTGTCGAATTTTTTAGTTAAATCGATGCAGCCTTGTTCTTTTGTTGTTTCGATGTCTTTTAATAAATCTTGGACTATCCCAGTTGTCTTATTATCGTCAGTGGACGAAGTTTTTGGAGACTTTTTTAAATAAGTAATAGCCATTAATACATTTTTATAATTGATGAATTATTTAAGACAAATTTAATTTTATTGCAATCAAACATTTAATCTAGTGCAACAACAGCTGCAGCTATTGATGCTAGTCTAGCAGGTGCTTCATCAGAGCGGCTAGTAATTACCACAGGTACTTTACCACCTACAACTACTCCCGCAGCACATGCACCACTAAAATATATTAACATCTTTACCAATGCATTACCTGTCTCAACACTGGGCACTAATAAAACATCAGCGATGCCCGCAACATCATTTTTAATACCTTTAATAGTTGCAGATTTTTTTGATATGCTATTATCAAAAGCCAAAGGCCCAAATACATCGGCATTTAAATTTTCTTTTTTTGCGAGATTTGTAATTTCTTCAGCCTCTTTAGAACTTGGCACACTATCTAAAACTTCTTCTGTGGCAGATAATACTGCAATTTTTGGTCTTTCAATTCCAATTCTATGAGAAAAATTAATTACATTTTTTAAGATATGCATTTTGGTTTTTACATTTGGCAATACATTTAAAGCACCATCGGTAATTATTAGAGGTTTGTCGTCTTTTTCTAATGTCATATGCCAAATATGACTTAACCTTGTTTTACCCAACAAGTTGTGTTCTCTTTTTAAAACCTCTTTCATTAAAATATCTGTATGTATATGTCCTTTGACTATAATTTTTATTTTTCCTTCACTCGCAAGTTTTGCAGCAATACCTGCAGTATTATTTTCAATTGGTTCATTAATAATTTCAAATTTAGAAATATCCCATTTTAAATCCGATGCACATTTTAAAATTTCTTTTTGATTGCCAATAAAAATTGGATTTATAAGATTTTCCTTTACAGCATCTAGTACTGACATCATTGGAAGTGGTTTTCCCGCATTAACAATACCTGCATTAACAACTTTTTGGTCTTGGGCTTTGTTTAATAAATTTTCAGGACAGATTATTTGTTTATTAGATAACATCTTTAAAATATACAACTATATTGTTAATTTTAAATATCAATCGAAAAATTTTATTTTTTATTCAAAAGAAATTTTTCTAAGAAACAGTAAAGCATAGTAAAAATATACATAGAGCCAATTTCTTTAATCTGAAATTTTGATTTTCCAAATTTTCTTCCAAACCAATTTATAGATATGATTTTATATTTATATTTTCTGGTGATAATCTTTAAAGGAAGTTCTAAAAAAATATTAAAATTTTCAGATACTATTGGAAATAATTTTAAAATTGTTTTTTTTTTGTACATTTTAAAAGCATTTGTAAAATCGTTATAATTTGAGAGAAATAAAACTCTTATAAAATTGTTTGCGACTCTATTAATTATCAGTTTTAAAAAAGGGTAACCAGTTACATTGGAATTTTTTGAAAATCGAGTGCCAAACACAGCGTCTAATTCTGGATTATTTTTAATACATTTATAGTATCTTATTATATCATTAATATCGTCCGACAAATCGCACATGAACAAACATACATTTTCTTTTTTTGATTTTAGCACTCCAAGCTCAACAGCTTGCCCTAAGCCTTTTTTTTTATTTTTAAAAACCCTAATCCTATTGTGGGTTTTTTCGATTTTCTTTAATTTTTGATAAGTGTTATCTTCGCTAAAATCGTCGATAAATATAATCTCATGATTATTAATTCTTTTTTTTAAAGTATTCAATTTTTTAACAGTATGATCAACTTGATTAGCCTCATTATATGCAGGAATAATTATTGATAAACTCATTTGAAACTTTAAAACAGTATTTATGAAAATTCAAAAATAAAAAATATTATTCATCATATAGAAGAAAAACTATATTTAGTAGATGAATATATTAAGATTAATTTAAAAAAAAGGAAAGTTATCAAAGTTGGAATATCTTAATCAAAGGTTAATTTTTCAATATTTTTAAGAATATTTTTTGGTATTTTAATTTTCTTTTTTGAATTTATCTTAAATCTCCTAAACTTATTTTCTCCTGGGTATAAGATTTCTTTAATATTTTTAATTTTAGGCAATTTTTTAATTAATTTAACATTTTTTTTAATTCTATCATTGTAATCTTTTACAAATAGGTTTGGTTTGAAAACAAAAAATAAATGTCCAACATTTTGTGGTCCAGTAAAATCATCGAAGGGATCTTTTACTTTGCCTCCATGATTTGCTCCAGTAAGCACCCCGCTCAATATATCGACCATCCATGCCAAACCTGATCCTCTAAAATCTCCTATTGGTAACTGAACACCTTTTAATGCTTTTTTTGCATCTGTTGTTGGTTTACCAAACTTATCCAAGGCCACTCCTTTTGGTAATTTTTTATTATTCATTTCAGCAAATCTGATTCTTCCCCTATTAATTTTTGAGATTGAAGTATCTAAAATGAAAGGTGCCTTAGAATTTGTGGGCGCTCCAAAACAAATTGGATTTGTTCCAAATAGACTTTTAATTGCTCCAAAAGGAGCTACAGCAGGAGGTGCATTAGTAAAGATCATTACGACTAAATTTTTTTTGACGGCCTTTTCAGCATAGTACCCAGATAACCCATAATGATTACTATTTTTAGTAGCTACAAGACCAATTCCAGTTTTTTTGCATTTTTAATTGCTGTTTTAATAGAAATATCCGCAGCAACAAATCCAATACTATTATCAGCATCAACGTGAGAAATAGAAGATGAAATTTTTTTTATTCTAATATTAGGTTTTGGGTTTATTAATCTCTTTCTTATTCTTTCACAATACATCTTCAGTCTTGATAACCCATGACCGTAGGCTCCTACAAGTTCAGCATTAATTAGGGCGTCAGCTGATATTTTTGCATGCTGTGAATTTAATTTGTGTTTCTTAAAAATATCATAAACCAATTTATAAATTTTATTATTTTTGGCTTTCAATTAATTCCTCTATAATCTTTTTTGTATTATATTTTTGTTTCCATTTTGGATAATGTTTTTTAAATTTAGTTGTATCTGATATGTACCAAATATGATCACCCACTCTCGGTATCTTTAATATTTTTCTCTTTATTCTAACTTTAGATATTTTTTCAACATAATCTAAAGCTTCAATGATTGAACAATTAGAATATCTTCCACCTCCCATATTATATACTTCACCATTTTTAGGTTTTTTATAAAATTCCCAAAAACTATTCACTAAATCATAACTATGTAAATTATCTCGAACTTGTTTACCTTTATAACCAATCAAGTTATATTTTTTTTGATTTAAGCTTGCTTTAACCAAATAAGATAAAAATCCATGAAGAGTTGCTCCACTGTGATTTGGGCCAGTTATACATCCACCCCTAAAACATACCGTTTTTAAGCCGACATTTTTTCCATATTCTTGTACAATTAAATCAGCATAAGTTTTAGAGACTCCAAAAAAACTATGTGTCGCGTTATCAATTGAGAAATTTTCTTTAATACCTTTATAATTCTTATCACTTTTTTTTAATTCCCATCTGGTACTTTTCTCATAAATGTTGAGTCTATTGGGATTATCTCCATAAACTTTATTAGTCGACATAAATATAAAAGGAGCGGTTGGTGAATATTTTTTGGTTAACTCTAAAAGGTTAAGTGTTCCTGTAGCATTTACGCTGAAGTCTAAAAAAGGAAATTTTTTTCCATAATCATGTGATGGTTGGGCAGCACAGTGAATTATAACTGATATCCTTTTTGAATACCTCTTGAATATTTTATTTAAACCATCCATATTTCGAATATCCATATTGTAATTTGTAAAATTTTTATTTCTTTTTAGGAGCTGCGTTTTAAGCCAAGAAGTAGACCCATTTTTTCCAAAAAAAAATTTTCTTAGATTATTATCTATTCCTATTACCTCAAAACCTTTATCATGAAAAAAATTCACCGCCTCTGATCCAACTAGCCCAGTTGACCCTGTTACAATTGCTAATGACATTAAAAATATTTATTTATTTTTGATTTATCATTTTTTAACCATAAAAAAGTATCCATCACAACTTTTAATATATTTCTTTTTGGTCTCCAACCATATGTTTTAGTGACTAAATTATTGTTAGTAATAAAATAGGGGATATCATAAATAGATGTTTTTGAAACTTTATTAAATTTAATTTTATTCCCAGTTATTTTTTCACATATTTTTGTCAATTGTGTCAGAGAAGTATTACTTTTTTTAGATCCACCAACTGTAAATAATGTATTATTTATCTTATTAAATTTTTTAATTTGCATTAATATTAACTCACATAAGTCGTATATATGTAACACATCCCTAACTTGGTTACCTAATCCACCATAACCAATATATTTCATTTTTTTATTTTTATAATGATTCCATATCCACAAACTTACAAAACCTTGATCTTGTTTTCCAAATTGTAAAGGTCCAGAAATAACTCCACATCGATTAATTATATATTTCGAACCAAAAGCATATGAAAATTCTTCGACTAACATTTCTGATGATAATTTACTCAATCCATATAATGTTTTTGGGCCCTGGATATTATCTTTTTCTCCAAAAGTTTTACTGATTTTTAATTTAGCATTTATAATTTTTTTTTTTACAATATTATTCATTTCTTTAATGGGATAAACTCTACTGCTTGAAAGAAAAATAATCCTTGATTTATCTTTTTTTACTTTTTTTAAAATATTTAATGTTCCTATTAAATTAGTATTTATGACTCTATCGATATCTTTTTTCGAAACTTCAACAGCTGCCTCTGCACAACAATCAATAATTAAATCATATTTGGGTAATTTTTTTATTTTATTAAAATTATAAATATCAAAATTAAAATTTTTGATTTTATTATTTTTTAATAAACTCAAATTATATTTAGAACCTTTTCTTGAAAGATTATCTAAACTGGCTACTTTAAACCCTTTGGAATTAAGAAACAAAGCTAAATTGGTTCCTACAAAACCACAACCACCTGTAATTAAAATTTTCATTTTCTTAATTTTTTATAGTAACTATGTTCTAACACAATAAATTTAATTAAAATTGCAAAATTTATAGATATGAAATTAAACTCAAATTTAATTAAGTTTTGAAAAGATCTTTGAAAAAAAAATTTTAATTGCTTAAGAGATAATTTTAAAGTTTTGTAAAAAGAGGGCTTTTTAATTTTATAACCGAATGAATGATAACGCCAAACTCTATTCGATAAAGTATTTAGATTATCATCTTGCAAGTGTTTTGCTAATGCATCTGAGCAGTATCTCATTTTTAAGTGCTGGTAACTTTTAATCTTATTAGAATAATTAATATCCTCTCCATTTGTATGTAAACTTTCGTCATAACCATTGACGGTATCCCATACAGATTTATGTTGAATTGTGTTACATCCATATAAAAAAGGTGGATTTTCAAAAGATTTATCACCCCAATTTTGGGTATAATATTTAGCTCTCCACGCATTGAATTTATTTTGAATTAATTCTTCTATCATCTTTCCACCACAAATAATATTTTCAGATTGCTCAAAATTTTGCATCATTACCTCTAACCAGTTTTTTTCTAAAACTACATCAGCATCTATTGATGCTATTATTTTGTGTGAACTATTCTTAACTCCAAGATTTCTATTATAACCCAATCCTTTATTCTCTACGTTATTGATTATATTTACATCTTTAAATTCTTTTATAATATCTAATGTGAAGTCATTAGAATTATCATTAATAACTATGATCTCATCAAACTGATAAGATTGATTTTTAATTGAAGTTATTGAGTCTCTAATAGTCTTTTCAGCATTAAAAGCTGGTATATAAATACTTACATTTTTTTTATTCACAAATTTTTTTAATTATCTTGCAAACTTTTTACTAAGCTTTGCCACTTTTTCCCTCCATCTTTCTGTCTATCATATTCAGTATTTATACTTGCACCTGGGTAATTTTTTAAATCTTTGCTATTTAATGTATGAAGAGGAGTTCCTTCTATTTCAGCTGTCCCAGACTCTTGAACAGTATTAAAGTTAGTTCTTTTTATAAATTCTTTAGTTTCAAGCATTTGAGCTTTTGTTTCACCTGGTAAGCCATAAGTAAATGTACCATGAACTGACATATCTAAGCTTCTTAAATGATCAACTAATTGGTTAGTATAATTTAGATCAAGATGCTTGTTAACAATCTTATCTACCACATATTGGCTTCCTGACTCAATTCCTATTTTTACACCTTTGCATCCATTGTCTCTCATTATTTTCCAATTTTCTTTTTTACATGTGTCTGCTCTACACATTGCAAACCATGGGATATTATACTTTCCTGCAATTTTACTTATTTGAACTGTATGTTTGTTTCCAATATTAAAAGTATCATCATCAAAATATATCGCTTGAAATTTATAATCTGTTGTTAATTTATCTAAAAAGCTTTCCATATATTCAGCAGAGTATTGTCTTACAGATCTTTTATTTTCACCGTCTGGATCATTACCCGTCATTGTTGCAGGCCATACGCAGAAAATACATTTGAATGGACAACCTCTACTAGTCAGAATGTGAGCTTGAGGTGACAATTGATTCATTGGAATTGGATTTCCATCAAAATATTTATCATAAATACTTTCATCATAATAAGGAAATGGAGAGTTATTCATTTCTTCTAAAGTTAAAAGATCATGTTCTATTAAACCATTTTTTCCATTAATTACCTTCATTACATTTTTTTCAAATTCACCTTTTAAAATTGCATGAATAATATCGCTATCCCATTTTTGAGAAGAAGTAGAAATTGGACCTGCAACAATAATTTTTAAATGAGGATATTTCTTTTTTATTTGCTTAATTAGTTTGTAATCGTGATCCCAAGATGGTGTTGCACTTTCGATTAAAAAGTATTCAATTTTTTTTTCAATTGAGTCTAAATATTTATAAAAACTCTCATAAGATTCTGATAAAGCAATACTATCTCTAAAAAAAACTTCTTTATCTCCCATCATTTTAGAAGCATAGGTAGTTGCATAGCCCAAGAAATAAGGGTAGGGGATGTAGTCTTTCGCTCTTGGATTATCTGGTGTGCATCTTCCGAGATATGTAAATGGCCATCTAGACCCTGATCTTACACCTCTTCTCCACCTTTTTTTTCTTAAAAAACCTCTGCTCTCCTTATTTTCCCACCACGGAGGATTACTGAACAAAATTGACATAATAAGCTCTAGTTATAGTTTATTTTGATATCAATCAACTAAAGATTTATAAACTTATCATAAATGAGAGTATTTGACACCACTACATTTTTTGAAGAAAAATTGATGATGGACCTAAGGTTCAATATTCTTGATCCTTTTGTAGACAAATTCATAGTTTGTGAGGCTACATTTTCTCATAGCGGCAAAAAAAAAGAAATCAAATTTAATAAAAAAGATTTTCCAAAATTTGAAGATAAAATCGTTCATATAATTTTAAACAAAGATCCAGTTGAAAAAACACATAATCAAAATAATAGCCAAAGTTTATTGAGACAAAATAGTATCAAAAGAATAGAGATACAAAGAAATTATATTGGTAAGGCATTAGAGCATGCGGATAAAAATGATTATGTAATTTATAGTGACAATGATGAAATACCAGATTTATCTAAGATAGATTTAAAATCTAATAAAGCTAAAGTTATAATATTTAAACAAAAATTGTTTTATTATAAATTTAATCTTGCTTACCCAAAAATAGATTGGTTTGGTTCTAAGTCTTGCAAAATAAAAGATTTAAAAGATATTTCGTGGCTAAGAAATATAAAAAATAGAAAATATAATCTTTTTAGATTAGACACTTTATTTTCTGAGACGAAATACATGGATTTAAAAATTATAGAGGACGGAGGTTGGCATTTTACAAATTTAAAAACTCCTGAGGAGTTATTAAGAAAATATTTAAATGATGAAATGCATTCTGAATTTGAATTAAAAAATGATGATCTAAAAGCTATTGAATATAAAATTAAAAATAAATTTATAAACTATGATCATTTATTAGACACAAAGTCTTCAACCGAAAAAAAACAAAATAATAGATTTGATTTAACAAAAGTAAATTTAGATATTTTACCAAATTATATCCTCAATAATTTAGAAAAATATAAATCTTGGATAGATTAATTCAGGCTTTACTACTTGATTAAATAATAATTAAAACTATAAGAAATTATGTCAAAAAAAAATACCATTATAGTGACTGGCGGGGCAGGCTTTGTTGGTTCAAATTTGATAGATTATTTGTTAAAAAAAACTAGTTACTATATAATTAGTATAGATAACTATTCTTCAGGTTTTAAAAAAAATCATCATAAAAATAAACGGGCAAGTTACATTAAAGCAAATACTAAAGATATTTCAAAAATAATTAATAATCCAAAAAAAATTAAAGTAGTTTTTCATTTTGGAGAATTTGCAAGAATTTATCAAAGCTTCATTAATATGAACGAATGTATAGATTCCAATACAGTTGGAACAAATTCAGTTTTTAATTTTTGTTTAAAGAATAAAATTAAACTTATCTACTCTGCAACTTCTGCCTCATTAGGAAATAAAGGAAATGATAAAAATTTATCTCCTTATGCTTTCACAAAATCTAAAAATTTAGAACTTTTAGAAAATTTAAAAAAATGGTTCAATTTTAAGTTTGAGGTAATATATTTTTATAATGTTTACGGCCCAAAACAAATTTCTAAAGGAAAAATGTCTACAGTGATTGGTATATTTGAAGAGGCTTATAAAAATAAAAAACCTTTACCAGTTGTTAAGCCAGGTTCACAATCAAGAAGATTTACTCACATAGATGATACTATTAAAGTATGTTATTTAGCTTGGAAAAAAAATTTATCAAGACATTACAGTATTTCTAGCAAGGAAAGCTTTACGATTATTGAAGTTGCTAGAATGTTTAAATCTAAAATAAAATTTTTAAATAAAAGACCAGGTGAAAGATATGCATCTGCACTAACAAAAATGAATTTATCAAATAAAGTTTATCGTCACTTTGGTAAAATTAAACTTTCCAAATATATTAATGATTTTTTAAAAAAAAACAGTTAGCCTTTACCTCTCCAAGGTATTGTTTTATCAATTATTTTTCTTAAAGTTATATCAAATAATAATCCAAGCATTCCCATGATAAAAATTGTTATCCAAATCACTTCATATTGAAAATATTTCTTGGCTACATTTTCAACAAAACCAATACCAGTAGTACCAGCTAAAAATTCTGCAGCTACCAAGGTCCCCCAACACATACCTACGGCAACTCTTATACCAGTAAGTATCTCCGGTAATGAGTTTGGAAAAATAACATGTCTTAATATTTGTCTTTTTGATGCTCCTAATGAGTGAGCTGCATGAATTTTTGATAGTTGAGTTCCAGATGCTCCTGCTCGAGCAGAAATTATCATTATCGACAAAGAAACCATGAATAGTAAAAACACTTTTCCAGTATTATCAATTCCTAAGACCGAAATTATAAGTGGAGCCCATGCAAGAGGAGGAACAGGTCTATAAAGCTCAATTAGAGGATCAAAAAAACCTTTTGCAAATCTATTTAAACCCATAAATAGACCAAGAGGGACACCAATTAATATACCAAAAACTAAACCAAGAAAAACTCTTAAAAAAGAATCCCAAATATGTCCATAAGGAACAGGCACTTTAAATAAATTAAAATCACCAGTTACAATTTTTAAAACACCCCCTTTGAAGTTTTGTTTTACTATTCCATCTTTAGTATGAACAGGATACTCACCTGGTAAAATATCTGCAATCCAGTCTGGCAAAATAAATCCAATCATTTTGCTCACATCAACCATTTGTATCCACAATAGAGGAATATCTTTATAACCCACACTGGGTTTTGACATTAATATAAATTTATTGAATGTATCGGATGGTTTAGGTAACCATCTACCAGATCCCTGTTCTGAACAACTTGGACCACTAGCAACGATAGTTCCTGCAGGAAATAAGAAAATATCAATTAATCTCAATCCACCCTGTTCTTTTTTTTGAGCATTGTCAAATTTAACAATTGCTGCCTGCATCTTATCTAATGCATTTGGAGGGTAGATACTTGCAAATTCTATTCTTCTTGCGATCTTTACAATATTTTTTGCGTATGTTGAAGCTACTTCATCACTATCACTTAAACTTTTTCTATAAGATTTAATTTCCTCTTTAAGTTCTTTTATCTTATTTTTGAATTGAGGATTATGATTTCTTAACTTAAAAAATTCATCACTTATTAAATTTAATTCTTGAGCAGCAGTGTGAAACTTTAAACCTCTATACGTTGCAGGCACTAAAGGCACTTCTAAAGTATTTTCAATAGAACCTGAACCTGCATCTACTTTAGTTATACCCCAACCACCTTCCTCATCAACTGCTTTCAGTCTTTCATTTAGCTCTTGCTCTGTTTCAAATGGATAATCAGATTTTTGGAAATTTTCAGTTAATAGATTAATTTTTCCAGTGATATCATCTATTTTTTGTTGTGTCCCAATCTCTAATAAATCTTCATTTGTAAGTAACGGGATAAGTTGATTAGTTTTACTAATATAACTAATTAGTAATGTTTTTTGTTGGCTATTAAGTTCCTCAGAATTTTGAATCTCATTTTGAATTAATTTTAAATTTTTATTCTCTTTTTTGATTTGTGAAGTACTTTTGAACTCTCTTTCCTCAATAGGAAATTGATATTTTAATCCAAGTAAAGAGTCATTAACTTTTGCAACTTGGCACAGCTCATTCGCAGATTTTGGGTAAAATCCTTTAGCAATATCCCAAGAATAGTAGAGCCAAATTAAAAGTAAAAAACTACTTCCGACAATAACCCAGTGAGTACCACCTAGTGCTCTCTCTGGATTTCCAAATACAGCATCTACTTTTTCAGTCCTTATTAATCTTCTTCCATAAAGAATACAGCCGATTACAGCAAAGAATATAAAAAAAGTTATTATCTGAGTTAACATTTAATTATCTTTCCCCATAATTTCCTCTTCCATGTTCCAGATCATTTCAAGAATTTCCTCTCTTTTTTGAGAGAACTCTTTGTTTTTTTTAATTTCCCTTAGGTCCTCTTTTAATCCCATTGAGGCGAATGGAAGATTATATTCTTTATGTATTCTTCCTGGCCTTGGAGCCATCACATATAATCTTTCACCCAGAAGCAGAGCTTCTTCAACCGAATGAGTAATTAGAATAATTGTTTTACCAGTTTCTTTCCAAATTTTTAAAACTAGGGACTGCATTTTTTCTCTTGTAAGAGCATCAAGGGCCCCCAATGGTTCATCCATTAAAATCAAATCTGGATTATTGATTAGACACCTTGCAAGAGCAACTCTTTGCTGCATTCCTCCAGATAGTTGATAAGTTGGAGTATTTCCAAAACCTTTTAATCCAACAATCTCTAACCACTCATCAACTTTTTTTTGAGTTTCAATTGGATCTTCTTTTTTCATTCTTAGTCCAAAGTTGACATTTTCAGCGACTGTTAGCCATTCAAACAAAGCACCTTGTTGAAAAACCATTCCTCGCTCAACTCCTGGCCCGTCTATTTCTTTGTTATTTAAAGTAATTTTTCCTGAAGTTGGTCTAATAAATCCTGCAGTGATATTTAATAATGTAGTTTTTCCACAACCAGATGGTCCAAGAACAGTAAGAAGTTCTCCTTTTTTAAGAGTAAAATTTAAATCCTTTAAGGCATGAACAGTTTCTCCTTTAGGAGTTTTAAAAATCATGTTTAGATTTTGTGAAATTAAATCACTCATAAAGAGACTTTATATTTGAATTTTTAATAAAAAAATAGGCACCAATTTATTACAATTGGCGCCTATTAAAATTTAGATTACCTTTAGATTATAAAGGTAAGAAACTAGTATCTACATTTCCTCTTGGTGTTCCCATTCCTTTTAAGAATGCATCAAGATTTCCACTTTCCATAGATTGTTTAGTTTCCTCAGGTGTTAGAAATTTAAAGCCACTTAAAGTTTCTTTCATGTCAGCAACTTTCATTTCAGAAGCTTTTGACATTGAGTTCATATCACTTTTACCAGCTCTATATCTCGCATTAGCCTCATGAGTTACTTCAATAAAAGTTCTTAGCATACCTGGATTTTCCTTCATAAACTTAGTAGTCACTGAAGTGATATCAATACCTAAGATACCAGCGTCTCTAGCTTCTTGAACTGTAAGTAATCTAGATCCAACTGCAGTTGCAGCTTTAATTGAATTACCACCAAATAAACATGCCATTACAACATCACCACTTACTAAAGCAGCAGCACCTTCCTCAGGGTCCATTTGAATGATATCCATTTTTTTTCTGTCCGCACCAACAACTTTCATACTTTCATCAAAAACGTATTCAGCCATTGTACCTAGTGGAACAGCAACTTTTTTACCTTCAAGTTCTGTAGCGTTAGCTTTTGTTATACCTGAAGCATTAGATGTTACACATGTTGTACCACCCATTCCGTATTCCATTGCAATATCTACAAGTTTGATAGGAGCTTTTGATTTAACAGCATTAATGAATGGAA
>CACDNT010000017.1 GCA_902554195.1 uncultured Pelagibacteraceae bacterium | reverse complement strand
ATTAATGTCAACATATCTTATATTATTACTGGCTTCTGAGATACTGATTAACAAAAAAAAAAATATGATATTTTTAAAAAAAAATTTCATTAAAATTGAGTTCCTAACCTGAATCTAAATGTCTCGGTCTTATCAGTGGATGCTTTGGTTAAAGCGTTTGCAAATGAAAAACTGAGTGGTCCAATTGGTGTTAATAGATTGAAGGCAACTCCTGTTGAAGTTCTAATAGCACTTTTGTCATCTAAAGAATTATCATAGTCGACACCCCAAACGTTTGCAGCATCAAAAAAAACTCCAACATCAAGATTATCAAGTCCCTCAACAATATTTGGTAATGTAGCTGATAAGTTTAGAGCAGTTACATGATTTCCACCAATAAAATCCTTATTCTCAACAGGTCCAACTTTACCTTTTTCAAAACCTCTTAATTTAGATGATGGTACATTTAATCTTTTTGAAACTCTAACATCATCAGACAAACCAGTTATAGTCTTGGCATAAAAACTTATTTTTCCAACTGTGTCTGATCTAGTAGATAACTTCTTAAATTTAGATATTTCAAACGCATTTGAGAATTCTGAGTTATCTGAAATGATTGGTACTTCCTGTGTGAAAAAAGTTTGATAACCACTTTCTGTTCTAAATCTTTTATCTCTAAGATCTTGATTAATTGTATAGTTAAAATATAGATCAGTGTATGAACCCTCTTGTTTCTTAAGGGTGTTAGAGGCTATATCTGATGTTTCTAAATCTTCAATTAGAAAGTCTATTTCAGGAGTTAAAAATATATTTTGAAATTGTTCAAATTTCGTACCTAAAGAAAAGCCTAATTCAGAAGTTTTATAACCAGAGTCAGTAAGTAAATCAGTCGTTGAGCTTTTTAAAGACGTAAATAAAGTATTTTCGGTATTATTAAAATTTGGTTTTGCATAGATGAACCTACCTTTGACTGACTCAGGTGTTAATTCAACGTTTGCATCTAAATTAATTCCTTCTCCTAAAAAATTCTTCTCTTTAATACCTCCACCAAGTATTCCACCACTTGTTCCAAAACCAGCTGCAAGTGAAATTTCACCTGATGGCCTTTCCTCAATATCAATATCAATTATTCTTAATGATTTATTAGATCCACTTTGAATATTAGGTTTTACTTTTTTGAAAATTCCTAAACTTTTAAGATTATTAATTGATTTATTAAATAAAATTTCATTTAGTGGATCACCTTCATCAACTATTAAATTATTTCTTATTACTTCCTCTAAAGTTGAATAATTTCCAGTAATATTAATTTTTTCTACATATACTTTTTCACTTTCTGAAATATTTATTTCAAAATTTATTTTATCATCACTTATTTCTTCTATTAAAGATGCGTTAATAAATTCATATTGTTTTGTTAAAGCAATTTTATCAATTTCTTTTAGTAAACTATCTATTTTTAATAATGAATATGGTTCACCCTTAAGTTTAGAAAACTTTTTATTTATAGATACAAAAGTTTCAGGATCATAATTTGAGGGTATATTCAAGTTAAAATTATTAAAGAAATATTTTTTTCCAGACGTGATTTTAAAAATTAAATTAAAGTTAGAATTCTTATCAAATTCAACAAACGAATTTTCAATATTTACTTTGAAATATCCATTATTCTTAAAATAGTTCGTTAATAATCTTTTATCTAGTTCTATTAATTCTTCGTTTATGTATACGTTAGATGAAATAAATTTCCAAAATTTATGTTCTGCTGATGTAATAACTTCTTTTAGCCTTTTATCTTTAAAAACCTTATCACCTAAAAAAATAATTTTCTTGATTTTTGCCTTTTCGCCTAGATCTATATTAATTCTTAGATCAACTGAGTTTAACTCGTCATTTAAATTCTTAGAACTTGTAATATTCGAGAAATAATATCCGCTAGTTTTTAAGATATTTTGAATTAACCTTAAATCTGAAGCAAGTAACTCTTTATCAAAGGATTTCATCTCAGCTAATTGAATCTTATCCTTTATAAATTCTACCAGTGATTGTTTTTTTATACCTGTTATCTCAAAATTATCTATTATGGGGTTTTCCTCAATATCGAGTGTTAGGATTTGATTTTCAAAAGTTAAACTTATGTCTCTAAAAAAATTTGATTTATAAAGACTCTTAAGTGCTCTATCTAGATCTGATTTAGATAAATCTTGATTAATTTCCAAACCAGAAAAAATTTTAATTGTTTCATCAGAAATTCTTTTGTTTCCATTAATTTGAATTTTTTTTAACACTTCAGCACTTGCAGAACTTATTAAAATAAAAATTAATAAACTTATTTTTGTTAAAAAACCCATCATAAGTATTTGTCTTATATACCTAAAGACTCAATTTTTAAACGAACATAATCTCTTAAATTATATATCTCTTTAAGGTTTTTAGGGTGAATTTTCTTAAATTTTTGAAATTCTTTATGATTTGAAATTTTATAAATAAGTTTATTCAATTCTTGAAAATTAATTTTCTTTTCTAAAAATTTATATACTAAATGATCATTTATAGTTATCAAAATTGTCTCAAAAAGTGATGACTGATTTGGAATTTTATCAAGTAATTTAACAAGCGGAAACTTTGTTCTCTCCACTTCTTTTAATTCGAGATTATTTAAAATTTTAAAATCTAAAGATCTTGTTTTGATAATTTTATTTTTTTTATAGTAAATAGAATTGTAAATAGGTATCTTCATATCTGGTTCATGTATAATAAGTTTTATCAAACCATTTTTAAATTTAATTATAGCATGAACATAAGATTTAGGATGTATCAAAATTGATATTTTGTCATAACTACTATCAAAAATATTTTTTGCCTCAATAACTTCAAAAACTTTGTTCATTAAAGTTGCTGAGTCTATTGTGATTTTTTTTCCCATACGCCAATTTGGATGTTTAAGTGCATCTTTTATTTTAATCTTTTTAAACTTGTTTTTAGGTAAATTTCTGAAAGGGCCTCCAGAAGCTGTTATATAAATTTTTTCTATGTTATTTTTGTTATTATTATCTAAAAGAGAAAAAATTGAGAAATGTTCAGAATCAACAGGGATAAACTTTGTTTTATGTTTTTTTAACTCTTTTTTAATAAGTGACCATCCACATATAATTGCCTCCTTATTTGCTATTGCAATTAATTTTGTACGATTAATTATTTTATATGTAGGTAATAATCCACCAATTCCGGAAATGGCACTCATTACATAATCGATTTTTTTTGGTAAAATTTTTTTCAAACTTTCAAAGTTTTGAAAAATATTTATCTTTTTATTTTTACAAAAAATTTTTGTCTTATTAAAGCTGTCTTCATCAGTTATGATTATATTTTTAACATTAAATTTATTAGCTTGAGTAATTAAATCCTTGTAATTGGTATTAGCTGTCAATAATTCTATCTTGAATTTTTTTCTATCCTTTTGAATTATATCAAGTAAAGATTTTCCGATAGAGCTTGTGGAACCTAAAATAGCAACTTTTTTTTTCATTATAAAATTTTTGAAATTAGATAAACAAAAGGAAAAGCAAAAATCATTCCATCAATTCTATCCAATAATCCTCCATGACCTGGAAAAAGATTTCCTGTATCTTTTATATTAGATGCCCTTTTAAAATACGAGATTATTAAATCACCTATTTGACTAACACCAGAAATTAAAAAAGAATTATCGTATTTTGTATTAAATAAATAGGCAACAACAACAGACATCAACAGTCCTCCAACAACACCAGAGTATGTTTTATTTGGACTTATCTTTGTTAACTTTGGTCCTTTGAATGTTTTTCCAAAAATATAGCCACCAATATCAGTTGTGATACAAATAATAAAGATCATCAAAAACTCAAATAATTCTCTGTCTCTAATCAGATGCACTGAATAAAAAGATAGTAATAGAAAGATTATCCCGAAGATTTTAAAGTCATATCTTTTTGTCATTTTAGTCCATTCAAAACAAGCTATTAAAAATAAAATTGAGATGAATAAGATAAAAAATGCTGATCCCTTGATAATAAAAAAAAGAATTATTGATTTATTAAATCCTTTAATTACTACTTATTTAAAAAAAGAGTCTATCCAGTTACTTCTTCAAAAAGACAAAATTGTTTTCGGAGATGATAAACTTGATATTACGGAAGATATTTTAAATATTTTTAATAGTAAGCATAAAAAAATTAATTTTGAATAAGAGCAAAATAAATGACCAAAGATAAATTAACTAAAAAAGATATTATTTCATTGTTACCTCATAGAGAGCCTATGTTATTAATTGACGAACTTATTGATATCAAACATCTTCATTCAGCTACAGCTATTATGAATGTTAAAAAAGATTCCTTTTATGTGGATGGTCATTTCCCTGGAAATCCGGTTTTACCAGGTGTCTTAATTGTCGAAGCTTTTGGTCAAGCAGCTGCAGCTCTCACAGCGCACGGTATAGATAAAAAAGAGTATGATAATAAACTTGTTTTTTTAATGAGTGTTGAAAAAGCAAGATTTAGAAATCCAGTAATTCCTGATTGTAGATTAGAACTAAAAATTGAGGCAATAAGATCACATGGAAGAGTATGGAAATATAAGGGTGAGGCATTTGTAGAGGGCAAAAAAATGTCGGATGCACAATGGTCAGCTACAATTGTAGATAGGAAATAATTAGCAATAAATCTTGATAAGCTTTTAAGATAAGTTTTGATATTAAACTTCTTAATGACCAATCCTTTTTTCAAAAACACTGGACCTTATGAATTAAATTTTCTGCTTAAGACAATTAATCTAAAGATTAATGATTTACCTGAGAAAAAAATCAATGACATTAAGGATCTTAATTCATCTCAAGAGAATGAAATAACTTTTCTTCACTCAAAGAAATACACAGATTTAGCGAAAAAAACTAAAGCATCTTATTGCTTAACATCAGAAAATTTTCAATCGTTTTTGCCAGATAGCTGTAAGGCGATTGTTACTGACAAGGTTTTATTACATACTGCTCAAATAACAAAAATTTTTTATCCTGACTCTATTACTGATGATTATGATGACACTGTTAAAGATATAAACGAGACAGAATTTAAAGGAAAAGTTAAGTTTGGAAAAAATGTTCTTATTGGTGATAATGTAAAAATTGGTAAAAGTTGTTTAATTGGTCATAATTCAATAATAGAAAAAAATGTAAATATAGGTGACAATTGTTCTATAGGATCGAATGTAATTATTAGAAATTCATTAATTAAAAACAATGTCCATATTTTAGATGGTTGTGTAATTGGAAAAAAAGGATTTGGTTTTTTTCCAAATAAAGACTCGAATTTTAGGTACCCCCAAATAGGGATTATAATAATTGAGGATAATGTTGAAATAGGCTGTGGATCTACAATCGACAGAGGTTCTCTTTCAAACACAATTATAGGAAAAAATACTTATTTAGATAATCAAATACATATAGCTCATAACGTTAAAATTGGTGAGAATTGTATTATTGCTGGACAAGTAGGTTTTGCTGGAAGTTCAACTTTAGGCAACAATGTTATGATTGGAGGTCAGGCAGGTATTTCAGGACATCTTAAGATTGGTAATAATGTGCAAATAGGTGGGGGCAGTGGGGTTATAAAAGATATTCCTGATAATTCTAAAGTGATGGGTTATCCGGCAAAAGACTTAAAAAATTTTATTAGGGAAAATAAATGATAGATAAAACAGCTATAATAAATAAAAATGCCAAGGTTCACTCAAGTGTTAAGATTGGACCATACACTATCGTAGGTCCTAATGTAGAAATTGGAGAAAATACAGAAATCCAATCACATGTAAGCATTACTGGAAATACTAAAATTGGAAAAGGAAATAAGATTTATCCATTTGTCTCAATTAATGATCCTCAAGATTTAAAATATAATGGTGAAGAAACAAGTTTAGTTATTGGAGATAATAATAAAATAAGAGAGTATGTAACAATAAATCCGGGAACAATTGGTGGTGGAGGAAAGACTATAATTGGAAACAATTGTTTATTTATGATTTCATCTCACATAGCTCATGATTGTCAGGTAGGTAACAATGTCATTATAGCAAATAATGTACCTTTAGGAGGTCACGCTATTATTGAAGATAATGTAGTCATAGGTGGGAATTCTGCTGTTCAACAATTTACAAGAATTGGTAAAATGGCAATGATTGGAGGTATGACAGGAGTATTGCACGATGTTATTCCTTATGGATTATCAACAGGGAATAGAAATTCATTACAAGGATTGAATTTGATAGGGTTAAGAAGAGCTAAATTTGAAAATAAAGATATTTTAGGGTTAAGCGAGGCTTATAAGGAGATTTTTGCTACTAAAAATATTAATGAAAATATAAGTAAATTAAACGGCTCGTTTCAGGAAAATCCATTAGTTAAAGAGGTAATAGAATTTATTACTAAGGATAAAAAAAGATCTATTTGCACTCCATTTTCATAAGATGATAGGATTAATTTTTGGTGATACAGATTTTCCTAATAAAATACTTAAAATCATCAAGAAAAGAAAAATAAAGTACTTAATAATAGATTTATCTAAATCAAAAAGATTTAAAAAAGAGAGTAAATCTTATTCAGTTTCTATAGGTCAATTTGGTAAAATAATTAATATTCTCAAGGAAAATAGCTGTAAAAGAGTCTTATTTGCAGGAAAAGTTAACAAACCAAACTTTTCTAAGTTAAAACTAGATTTTAAAGGAATTTATTATATTCCAAGAATTATTAAAGCATCGAAGCTTGGTGATGCTGCAATTTTAAGAGAAATTATAAAGATACTAGCTCAAAATAATATAAAAACAGAAAACTCTCTTAAATTTAATCCAGAGCTTACACTTAAAAAGGGGAATTATTCAAAGATTAAACCAAATAATGCTGATCAATTAGATATTAAGAAGGCTATTAAAACGCTAAATAATTTAAAAGAATATAATTACAGCCAAGCTGTAGTAGTCAGAAATGAAAAAGTAATTTCAATAGAGGGAAAAGGTGGAACTAAAAAAATGCTTGAAAAAAGCAAAAGTAAAAAATTTCGAAACCATGGTGTTTTAGTAAAGTTTCCAAAAAAGAAACAGGATCTTAGAGTTGATTTACCTACCATTGGTTTAAAAACGTTGAAACAAAGTAAGACAGCTGGATTAAAAGGCATTGTTGTAAAAGGTAATCAACATGTATTTTTAGATAAAAATAAATGTATTAGTTTTGCTAATAAAAATAAAATGTTTATCTCAGTTAAATGAAAAAAATTTTTATATTAACTGGTGAACCCTCAGGAGATAAATTGGCATCAACTGTAATTACAAAACTTCAACAGAGTCACTCAAATATAGAATATTTAAGCGTCGGGGGTTCTCATCTAAATAAACTTGGTATCAAATCAATATATGATCTTAAAGAAATAACTTATATTGGTTTTACTAGTGTTATTCTAAATTTATTTAAAATCAGAGATAAAATTAACAAAACCGTAAATAAAATAATTGAATTTAATCCTGATATTCTTTTTAGTGTAGATAGCCCAGATTTTACATTAAGAGTTGCTGAAAAAGTGAAAAGTATCAATCCTAATATTAAAACAATACATTATGTTGCACCACAAGTATGGGTATGGAGAGAGGGTAGGGTTAAGAATTTTAAAAAGTTTTTAGACCACGTTTTATTACTATTCAATTTTGAAAAAAAATACTTTGATAAAGAAAATATTAAAAATACTTTTGTTGGTCATCCCTTAATTGAAAATAAAGAAAATGTTAAAACAAATTTATCAAATATAATTGATGAAAATAAAAAAATTATATCTCTGTTTGCTGGTAGTCGAACATCTGAAACAAATACTCTTTTACCAATTTTGTTAAACTTCATTAAATTAATGAATGAAAAATTTGATGAATATAATTTCATTTTTCATGCAACTGATCAAAACATAGATTTGATAAAAGATGAGATTAAAAAAACGAATTTTAATAATGTTGATGTGATATCTGAAGAAAATATAAAATCACAAATTTTATCAAACTCAATATTTGCTGTGGCGAAATCTGGAACTGTTTCCCTTGAAATCTGCAATGCAAAAGTTCCGTCTATCATAATATATAAAATGAATTTTATTAATTTTTTTATTGTAAAATTTTTAGTTAAGACAAAATTTGCAAATATAATTAATATAATTAATCAAAAAGAAATAATTCCAGAATTAATTCAAAAAGAATGTAATTCAAAAGAAATTTTTAGATCTGTAGTATACTTTTTAAAAAACCCTGAACTTATGAAAAAACAAATTCTTGATGTGGATAAGACTTTAAATGAGATCAAATCTAAAACTTCTTCATCATCAGAAGCCTCAGAGGTAGTTTCAAGCTATCTTAGCTCTTAGTCGTTTTTGAACTTCCTCTTTACCTAAGGATAAAATTATATCATAAATACCAGGTCCGAACTTCGAACCTGTTAAAGCAATCCTTAATGGTTGTCCAACTCCCTTAAAATTCGTGTTGTGAGATTTTATAAGTTCATTTACTATTGGCTCTAAAATTTCTCTAGAAGGTAAATCTATATTCTTAAATTGAGCATTAAAATCAGAGATTACTTTTTTTGCTTTATCATCAATTAATTTGATATCATCTATATTAAAATTAACCTCATCATTTAAAATATATTGACCATTATTAAATATATCTTCTAAAGTTTTTGCCTTATTTTTTAAGAAAGTAAGTGATTTTTTGATCTTATCTTTTTTATCAGACTTAATTTCATTTTTATATAATTTGCAATATTCAGTTAATTGATTGAATAAATCATTTTCATTAATATTCTTAATATAATGTTCGTTCATTGATAAAATTCTACTCATATCAAGTTTTGATGGTGATTTACCAATTCCCTCGAGATTAAAATATTTAATACTTTCATCTAAAGTAAATATTTCTTTATCTTTATAAGACCATCCTAATCTTAGTAGATAATTTCTTAGAGCGTCAGGCATAATACCAATTTTAGAGTAATCATCTAATGTAGATGCTTTATCTCTTTTTGATAATTTCTTTCCTTCAATTGTATGTATTAAAGGAATGTGGGCAAATGAAGGTAACTCCCATTTCATAGCTTGATAAATTTGTATTTGTTTGAAGGTATTTATTTTATGATCGTCACCTCTAATAATATGTGTCATGTTCATTTGGTGATCGTCTACGGATGCTGATAAATTATATGTTGGAGTCCCATCATTTCTCAAGATAATAAAATCTTCAATCGTATTATTGTCAATCTCAACATCACCTTGAACTAAATCTTTCAATATTGATGTTCCATCAATCTTACTTTTAAATCTTATGACAGGTTTAATATCCTTAGGTGCATCAGATTCTTTTTTATCTCTCCATTTTCTATCGTAAATATAAGGAATCTTTTTTTGTCTAGCTCTTTTTTTTTGTTCCTCTATTTCTTCACTTGAACAATAGCATTTATATGCATTTCCATTTTTAAGTAGTTCATTTGCTACTTTAATGTGATCGTCTACTTTTTTTGATTGAATATATTCTTCCCCGTCATAGTTAATACCGATCCATTTAAGTGATTGTATTATTTGATCTTTGTATTCATCTTTAGATCTTTCTTTGTCTGTATCTTCCACCCTTAAATAGAATTTACCATTGTGATTTTTGGAGTATAACCAATTAAATAAAGCTGTTCTAACACCACCAATATGCAATGCACCAGTAGGTGAGGGAGCAAATCTAGTTGCTACTTTTTTCATTAAAATGGTTTAGACTATTTTTTTAGAAGTTTCTATATAAAGATACTAATACACCCTGAACTTTTACTCTATCAGGACCAAATATTTTAGTTTCGTAATTTTTATTGGCACTTTCAAGTGCAACAACTTTACCTTTTTTTCTAATTCTTTTTAACATTGCTTCATGTTCATCAATTAGAGCAACAACAATTTTTCCATTATCAGCTGTATCTGTTCTTTTAATGATAACTGTATCGCCTTCGTGAATTCCTGCTTCAATCATCGAATCTCCTTGAACTTTCAAACCAAAATAATCTCCATTTTTCTCTAAATTGCTTGGTAAAGGTATTCTTGAAACCTCATTTTGAATAGCTTCAACAGGTGTCCCCGCTGCAATTTTTCCCAAAACTGGCACCTCAGCATCATCTGAGGATAAATTTTCCTCATCTAAACCACCTTTGATCACGCTTGGTGAAAAACTATTATAAATATCATTTGCAGAAGCCGTTTCTGGCAATTTAATTACCTCTAAAGCTCTAGCTTTATGAGCAAGTCTTTTAATAAAACCTCTTTCCTCTAAAGCACTTATAAGTCTATGAATTCCAGACTTAGATTTAAGGTTTAAAGAAGCTTTCATTTCTTCATAAGATGGAGAAACACCAGAGCTTCTCAACTTCTTGTTGATAAATAAAAGCAGGTTTTTTTGTTTTTTTGTTAGCATAAGAACAAATATCGTACAGATTCTGTTCTACAAAAGTTCTCTTTAATTCACAATAGTAAAAAAAGGTAATAAAATAGGGAACTATTTGATTAAAGAACGGAAAAAATAGAATTATTATCTAAATTCTTTAAGAGTGATTCACCGATTAGAAAAGTTTTAATAGAGGTTTTATTAGAGAGTTCTAATAGTTCATCTTTTGTTTTAATTCCGCTTTCAGAAATTAATGGACCTTCATGATTAACCAAAACATCATGAATATCAAAGGTTGTATTTATATTAGTTTTAAGAGTTTTTAAGTTTCTATTATTGATACCAATTAGTGCCTCTTTAAATTTTAAAGCTTGTTTTGCTTCCTCAACTGTATGCACCTCAACTATAACAGACATATTTAATTTAAGTGCTTCCTCATATAACTCATTAGCAAGGTATTCACTAACACCAGCTAATATAATTAATATTGCATCTGCTCCATGACTTTTTGCTAATGGAATTTGAAATTTATCTACAAAAAAGTCCTTACAAAGAATTGGTAAATTAATATTTTGTTTAATTCGACTTATATGTCTTAAATCTCCTAAAAAAAAATCTTCCTCAGTCAAAACTGATAAACATGTAGCTTTATTATTATTGTATATACTAGCTATTTTTACAGGGTCATAATCATCTATAATTACACCTGCAGAGGGACTTGCTTTTTTGATCTCAGCAATAATAGAAAATTTATTTTCCTTAATATTTTTTTCAATTATTTCTTTAAAATTAATAAACATTTTATTTTTCTCTATTAATTCATTCAATGAGTCTATTGAAATATTTTTTTTAGAAATTTCTATTTTTTCTATTTTCTTTTTAATTATTTTTTCGAGAATATTTTCAGGCATTTTGAATTATCTCTAAATGTTTAATAACTTTATTAGATAAAATATGTTCTCTTGCATTTTTATAGGCTTCAGTAAAATCTTCATGAGTTTCATTAACAATTAACCCAGCTGCAGCATTTAGACATACTGCTTTAGAAAAATCATTATCCTCACCTTTAAATATGTTAATCATTTTTTCTGCGTTAAATTTTGCGTCATCTCCAACAAGATTTTCAAATTTATCTGCATTAATCTTTAATTCTTTTGGATCAATAACAATTTCGGAAATCTTATTATCTTTTAATTGAATAATATTTGTTTTAGCATAAGGCGAAATTTCATCTAAGCCATCCTCGCTATTTACAATCCATGCAAATTTAATATCTAAGTCATTTAAAGCATTTGCAAATATTCTTAAAAGTTTTTTATCAAAGACACCAACCACCTGTCTTTTCACTAAAGCAGGGCTACTTAACGGTCCAATCATATTAAATATTGTTCTTTTTCCAATTTTTTTTCTAGTTGGACCAACAAACCTCATAGCACTATGATAATTAGGAGCAAACATGAAACCAAAATTATTTTTATTTATTTGATCTTCGATTTCTTTTGGTTCCAGATTTATTTTTATATTCAAAGCTTCTAAAACATCACCCGATCCACACTTAGATGATACAGCTTTATTTCCATGTTTAGCCACTTTAACATTCATACTTGCAAGTAATAGTGCAGATGCTGTAGATATATTAAGTGTATTCATTCCATCTCCACCAGTGCCACATGTATCAACACAATTTTCTACATTTACTCTTTTAGACTTATTTCTAAGAACGAAGACACCACCCGCTATTTCACCTGAAGCCTCACCCTTTGCAGATAAAAGTGTCAAAAAATCAAATATTTCCTGCTCATTTGCCTTACCCTCCATTAATAATTCAAAAGCTGTCTTACTTTCCTCGAAAGAGAGATCTTCCTTATTTCTAATCTTATCTATGAATTGTTTCATTAATTTTAAATTCTAATAAAATTTTTTAAAATTTTAATACCTAATTTAGTTTTAATACTTTCAGGGTGAAATTGCACTCCATGGACAGCATATTTCTTATGCTGAATACCCATAACTAAACCATCTTTGCTCTCAGCTGTGATTTCAAGATGTTTTGATAGTGTTTTTTTATCTATAATTAAGCTGTGATACCGTGTTGCCTCAAATGATTTTGGAAGATTTCTTAAAATTCCTAATTTTTTTGATATAATTTTACTTGTTTTACCATGCATTAGTTTTTTAGCTTGAATAATTTTAGAGCCAAATACCTGTCCTATAATTTGGTGACCAAGACAAACACCAAGAATTGGAATTTTTTTATATAAAGATTTTACTATTTTTAAACAATTACCTGATTGATCAGGATTACCTGGGCCTGGTGAGATTACGATTTTATTATATTTTCTTTTTAATATCTCATTAGATGTAATCTGATCATTTCGTATTACATCAACCTTAACTTTTAATGAAGATAAGTAATGATAAAGATTAAAAGTAAAACTATCGTAATTATCTATAAGAATTATTTTTTTCATTTTAAAGCATTAATTAAAGCTTTTGCTTTATTTACAGTTTCCTCATACTCCTTTAAAGGTTTGCTATCTGCAACAATTCCAGCACCAGCTTGAACATAAAATTTGTCTTTTTTAGCCACAGCTGTTCTTAAAGCTATGCATGTATCAAACTCTCCGTTTGCTGAAAAATAGCCAATACCACCAGCATAAACTTTTCTTTTAGTTGTTTCTAATTCATCAATTATTTCCATAGCTCTAATTTTTGGGGCTCCCGAAACAGTTCCTGCAGGGAAACCAGCTAGAAGTGATTTAAACTTAGAAAATTTATTATTATACTCACCGATTACGTTTGATACTATGTGCATTACATGAGAATATCTCTCAATAATAAAGCTTTCAGTAACTCTTACTGTATTAATCTTTGAAACTTTACCAGCATCATTTCTTCCTAAATCTAATAACATTAAGTGCTCTGAAAGTTCCTTTTTGTCATTAAGTAGATCTTTTTCATAAAAACGATCCTCTTTCAAAGTTTTGCCTCTTGGTCTTGTTCCAGCGATAGGTCTTACAGTAATTTTATTATCCCTTAGTCTCACTAATATTTCAGGGCTTGCACCAATAATTTGAAAGTCACTAAAATTGAAATAAAACATGAAAGGCGATGGGTTAGTCACTCTAAGTTTTTTATAAATATCAATTGGTTTTTTTGATAATTTAGCTTCAAATCTTTGACTTAAAACTACCTGAAATATATCTCCAACTTTTATATATTTTTTTGCTTTATCAACCATTCGTAAAAATCTATTTTTTGAGGTATTCGATTTAACTTTAATATTTTTTGATTTTGATTGTGGCTTATTACTTATATTCTTAATCGATGATTGAATTAGTAATCTAAAAAGATCTGACCTTACCTCATCATATTTTTTTTGATAATCTTTAATTTTTTCGTCCTTAAAGATATTTCTAATATAAAAAATCTCTTTTTTTAAATTATCGTGAATAACAAGTGTTCTTGGTCGTAGAAGTCTTACATCAGGAATATTTAGATCATCCTTACAATTATTGGGGATTTTCTCTATATATCTTATAGAATCATATGAGAAATATCCTGAAATTAAAGAACAAAGTTTTGGTAAATTTTTGGGAGTTTCAAATTTAAATTCTTCAATAATTTTCTCAATCAAATTTTCAGGTTTATATTTAAGTTTAATTTTCTTTTTATTTTGAATTAAATAAGAAATTCTATTTCTGAATTCCCATATCTTGTCAGGATTTTTACCAAATATAGTGTATCTTCCTTTGATTTTTCCTTTCTCTACCGACTCAAATATAAAGCTATTTTTTTCACTTAAAAAATTATCTATTAAATTTAAAATCTCCTCATCATTTTGAATTTTTTTTGAAGTATATATGATTTGATTTTTATTGCTTCTATGTCGAAACTTAAAATCTTTGAAGCTTCGATTTATGTTCATTGAAAGAAATTTTTAACTCGTTCTATTGTTTTTTGATTTAAATTAACATCATATCTGCTGTTTAGATAAAGATCGTATGATTTTAACATATTATTTTTTAGATTTGAATTTTGTTTGTTCGTATATTCATTTATCTTATCATCATTTTCCATTGTTTGATTTTGAAAGTTCTTTATTTTAGCTAAATAAATATTGTTCATTTCATCATTTATTAGAGTAAAAGAGTTTATGGGTAATGAGTAAAGAAGTTCTACAGCTTTTATATCAAATTTTTTGTTATCTTTGATAGAATTTAATAATAAATTTTCAATCTTGTTATTTCCCATTTCTACAAAATTTTCATTGTTGAAATTTTTTTCATCAATTTTTTTTATTAAATTTTTGTTATATTCGTACTTATTTTTTTCAAACATAAGTCCCAAGATCTCCTCTCTGAGGACTGGATCATTTACGT
>CACDNT010000016.1 GCA_902554195.1 uncultured Pelagibacteraceae bacterium | reverse complement strand
TAGCTTTAGTTGTTTCAGTGGGTTTAATAATTGCTATAGCATCATCAACTCAAGATATAACAGTTGATGCTTTAAGAATTGAACAGATTGGTGAAAATGAGGGAAAATCCATGGCCGCTGGAGCAGCAATGGCGGTTGTCGGTTGGTGGACAGGATACAAGTTAGGTGGAGTACTATCATTATTTGCAGCAGATATTTTACAAAACATTGGTTTTGAAAATTATTGGCAATTAACTTTCTTAATTTTGGGGATTTTAGTAATTTTAATGAACATTGGCTTAATGTTCATTGACGAGTCTGGAAATTTAGAGAGACAAAATCAACAAAAAGAAAACGATAAATTGATATCATCTCAATTTAAAAAAGAAAATATATTTACAAAATTGATAACCTGGGTTGCTGGAACGATTAGTGGTCCAATCATTAGTTTTTTTAAAAAAAATGGCTTTTCGATTGCTCTAGGAATTTTAGGATTCGTTTTTTTATTTAAAGTGGGGGAGGCATTTCTTGGAAGGATGTCTATAATTTTTTATAAAGAAATAGGTTTTAGTAAGTCGGATATCGCTATTTACTCTAAAACGTTAGGTTGGATCACTACTGTGACGTTTACTCTTTTAGGTGGACTTTTTGTAATAAGATCCGGGGTTTTAAAAGCAATGTTTTTTGCTGGAGTAATGATGGCAAGCACAAACCTTTTATTTAGTGTGTTGGCCTGGAGCGATAAATCAGAATTTTTATTTGCTATTGCAGTTATTTTTGACGATATAGCTGCTGCATTTGCAACAGTAGCTTTTGTAGCCTTTATATCTATGCTCGTAGACAGAGCCTATACAGCAACTCAATATGCACTTTTAGCGTCGATAGGCACTGCTGGTAGAACAACTTTAGCTTCCTCCTCTGGCGCCCTTGTTGATTGGTTAAATGGTGATTGGGGAATATTTTTTATTTTAACTGCGCTAATGGTCATTCCTTCATTAATAATCCTATGGATTATGAAAAATAAACTACAACTAAGTGAAAAATAATTTTTTAAATAAATCTGTAGCTAACGTTTACTTAAAACCATCTTCTAATTCTGAGGTAGTGTCACAAATTCTATATGGAGAGAAATTTAAGATTCTATTGAAAAGAAAAAAATATTTAAAAATAAAAACTCATTATGACAATTATATTGGATATATAAAAAAAGATAAGTTTTTAGAAAATTTTAAACCCTCACATAAAGTTTCAAAGATTAAATCTAGAATTTTCTTTAAAAAAGGTAAAAGATTTTTATCTTCAAACCATTATCTATATTATGGATCTGGTGTGTTTATAAGAAATGAAAACAAAAAGTATATTGAATTTGAAAAAAATAAATGGATCAAAAAAAGTGATATCAAAAATATTGATCATTATGAAAAAAATTATATAAAAGTATTCAAATTCTTTTTAAACACAAAATACTTATGGGGCGGAAAAACCTGTATCGGTATCGATTGTTCGGCACTAATTCAAATTTATTTTTATTACAACAGAATATTTTTTCCAAGAGATACAAAAGACCAAATAAGATTTTGTAAAAGAAAAAGAGGTAAAAATCGACTTAAAGGAGACATCGTATTTTGGAAAGGACATGTTGGTATATGTCTAAATAAGTCTAGATTTATTCATGCTTATGGACCAAAAAAGAAGGTGTTAATAATGCCAACAGTGCAAACAATTAAATTAATTGATAAAACCGCAAATCTGAAAGTTAAAAAAGTAAGTAATATTAGTAATATTTAATCTCTACCAAAGTCAGGTTTGTTTACATCCTGTTTTAATTTAATAATTTTAGACCTAACTTTTTTAGTCTGAGATAATTTTTTTAAAATTGATCTATTATTTTTAGAATTTATATCTTTTTTGAAAGATTTTAAGTTTTTGATAAATAAGTCTATAGCTTTTGTAACATTAACCTTATTATCAAAAAAAATATCTCTCCACATAATTTCATTTGAAGCAGCTATTCTTGAAAAATCTCTCAACCCCCCAGCACTGTATTTGATAAGCCCAAATTTAAGTATTTTTTCAAAATCTTGAGCCGATTTAACCAAATTATAGGCAATTAAATGTGGTAAATGACTTGTGATAGAGAAAACTTTGTCATGTTTTTCAGAGTTCATAATAACAGTTTTTGAGCCCATCTTTTTCCAAAAAGAAATTAAAAATTTTAAATTCTTAGAACTTGTTTTTTTATCCTTAATTAATACACACCATTTATCCTCGAACATATCAGCTTTTCCAAATTCTGGTCCACTCACTTCTGATCCAGCGATAGGGTGACTCCTAATCCAATTTATACCACGCTTCAAAAATTTTTTAATTATTTTTGATGACTCTATTTTTGAAGATCCCACATCAGTAATCAGTGTCTTTGGCGAAATAGTTTTATTAATTTTAAGAATAAGTTTTTTATATTCACTCGTTGATGTACAAACAATCACTAAGTTTGAATTTACCAAACCATCTTTAAGAGACTTAACAATTATTCCAGGTAATCTAAGACTTTTTATTTTAGCGATATTAGATTTTGATTTTTCATAAATAAATATTTTTTTTGCTATTTTTTTTTTTGAAATCCTCCTTACTAAAGAAGAGCCTAATAACCCACAGCCTATAATTAATATATTTCTCATTTTCTAAATATATTTTGTGTTGCTTTGATAAATTTCATATTTTCCTCTTTTGACCCAATCGTTAATCGTAGCATATTTTTTATTTTATAACCTTCTTCAGTAGATCTTAAAATAATTCCCTTTTTTTTTAATTTTTCATAGAAACTATTAGCTCTTAGTTTGCATTTATTAAAATTCAATAATAGAAAGTTAGCAGAAACTTTATTTGAGCTAATATCATAATTGCTCAAAAAATTTTTCAGTTTTGTTGCATAAATATGATTATGTTTTACTGAACGTGAAATAAATTTTTTATCCTTAAGTGACTCAATAGCTGCTTTTTGAGCTACTTCATTAACATTGAATGGAGGTTTAATAACATTCAAAGCATCAATAATTTTTTTTGAACCATATCCCCAACCAATTCTTAGAGATGATAGTCCGTAGATTTTTGAGAATGTCCTTAATATAAAAACATTCTGCTTATTCTTGAATAAATCTAAACCAGATTTATAGTCTCTATTTTGCATGTACTCTGCATAAGCATCATCTACAACAAGTAAGATATTTTTTCTTAATCTTTTTCTTAAATCAATTAATTCAAAACTGTTCAAGTAAGTGCCAGTCGGATTATTTGGATTAGCAAGAAATACAATTTTAGTTTTATTGCTTACTTTTTTAATTATTTCAGAGACAGAAACTTTAAAATTTTTTTCTTTAGCAAAAACAACTTTTGCACCAACTATTTTTGCATATATTCTGTACATTAAAAAACTAAACTGAGGAAGAATTACTTCATCTTTTGGTTTAAGGAAAAGTTGGCATAACATTTGAATAACTTCGTCTGAACCAGCTCCACAAATTATTTTTTCTTTGTCACAACTAAATTTTTTTGAGATCTGACTTCGTAATTTTTTAGACTTTCCATCAGGATATCTGAAAAGACTTAATCTTTTATTTGATATTGCTTTCTTGGCCTTGGCACTTACTCCTAGAGCTGACTCATTTGCTGAAAGTTTAATGATTTTATTAAAACTCTTAATAGTTGATTTGCCAGGTTGATAAGCCTCAATATTAAATTTTTTAAATTTTATAGTTGTCATCTTTTAAATTTTAGCCTCTTTATAAATAAAATAACAATTTTTCATATAGAATTAGTTCAAATATTTTAAAAATTGACATACTAAATAACATCTTGTACAAAATTTATGCGCTGATTTACCTGAATTGCGAGCGCTTTAAAAAAACCGCTAAAAAAGTTTTTTTTCTCACAATTCAATAATTAGCATTAATAATTATGAATATTAAAGAGAAAATAAAAACGCTTGTTATTAAAAAACCATTGAAACTTGACTGTGGTAAAACTATTAATAATTTTCCACTCGCGTATGAAACTTATGGTTCGCTTAATGAAAATAAAGATAATGCAATCCTTGTTTTTCATGCGCTTACTGGTGATCAATTTGTTACGGGTATTAATCCCGTTACAAAAAAAGATGGTTGGTGGTCTTATGCAGTGGGTCCTAACAAATCAATAGATACAAATAAATATTTTGTTATTTGTGCAAATGTAATAGGTGGTTGTATGGGCTCATTTGGTCCAAGCCACAAAAATCCTGATACAAATAAAATTTACGGAACCGATTTTCCTGTAATTACTATTAATGACATGGTCAACGCACAAGTAAATTTATTAGATCATTTTGAGATAAAAAAACTTTTTTCAGTTGTTGGTGGATCGATGGGGGGAATGCAAGTTTTGCAATTTATTAGTAATTATCCAGATAAAGCTAATACAGTAGTACCAATCGCATGTACCTCTAATCATTCTGCTCAAAATATTGCTTTTAATGAATTGGGTAGACAAGCGATAGCATCAGATCATAACTGGTCAGACGGAAAATATTTATCTAATAATACTCTTCCTGATAAAGGGTTATCAGTAGCGAGAATGGCTGCACATATAACCTATTTGTCTAAAAAAGGTTTACAGGAAAAATTCGGAAGAAAACTTCAAGAAAGAGATGCTCTAAAATTTGGGTTTGATGCAGATTTTCAAATAGAGAGTTATCTAAGATATCAAGGATCAGTTTTTGTAGATCGATTTGATGCTAATAGTTATCTTTATATCACAAGAGCAATGGATTATTTTGATCTAGTTAAACAATTTGATGGTAATTTATCTAATGCATTTAAAAAAACTAAGGCTAAGTTTTTTATAATATCTTTTACCTCAGACTGGCTCTATCCGACCCAAGAAAATAAAGATATAGTTATCGCTCTTAATGCAATTGGTGCTGATGTTGGATTTGTTGAAATAAAATCTGACAAAGGTCATGATTCTTTTTTATTAGATGTTCCAGACTTTTTGAAAACCCTTAAAAATTTTTTAGATAAATCTTACTCAGAGACATAATAGTGAAAACAGAATATAAAATAATAGTCGATTTAATAGAGGAAAAAACAAGAGTTTTAGATGTTGGTTGTGATGATGGAACATTAATGGAGTCATTAAAAAAAGATAAAAATGTTGATGCGAGAGGAATTGAGATTTCAAAGGATAAAGTTCAAACCTGTGTATCAAAAGGACTTACTGTAATTGAAGGAAACGCGGAATTGGATTTAAAACAATTTCCAAATGATTCTTTTGATTATGTTGTTCTAGGTCAAACTTTACAAGCTTTCGTAAATCCTGAGATTGTTATAAAAGAACTTTTAAGGGTTGGAAAAAAAGCAATCATAACAATTCCAAATTTTGGTCATTGGAAAGTAAGATTAAATTTGCTTATCAAAGGAACAATGCCAATCACAGAATCATTACCAAATGATTGGTATAACACTCCAAATATTCATATGTGTACGATTAAAGATTTTGTTAAATTTTCAAAAATTATAAACTTTAAAATCTTTAAATCTTTAGCTCTGACAAATAAAAATATATCAAATATTAATAATTCTAATTTATTTTATAAAAATTTATTTGCAGAATTAGGTATATTCTTAATTGAAAAAAAAGATGAGAATAGAAATAATTAAGTGTTTACAAGACAATTATAGTTACTTGTTAATCGATGACACTAAAAATATTGGATGTGTTGTTGACCCTGGTGAGGCAGCTCCAATTATAAAATATGTTGAAAGTAATAATATTGAATTAAAATATATTCTTAATACTCATCATCATTATGATCATGTAGGTGGCAACTTAGAATTAAAGAAAAGATATAATTCTAAAATAGTTGGATTTAAAGAAGATAAAGATCGGATTCCAGAAATTGATGTACTTGTGGAAGATAATCAAAAATGGAAAGGTGAAAATTTTGAAGCGAAAATTTATCACATTCCAGGTCATACAAGTGGGCATATTGCCTTTCATTTTTTTTTGGAAAAAATAATTTTTACTGGGGATACTTTATTTTCTTTAGGATGTGGTAGAATTTTTGAGGGAACTTATGAACAGATGTTCAACTCATTAAAAAAAATAAAAGAACTTCCGAAAGATACTCAGATATATTGCGGCCATGAATATACATTACAAAATTCAAAATTTTGTGAGTCAAACGATCCTGATAATTCAAATTTGAAAAACAAAATTGAAGAAATTAAAGAAAAAATAAAAAATGGCCATCCCACCATTCCATCAATTTTATCTGATGAAATGGAATGCAATATATTTCTTAAAGCTAAAGATGTTGAAAGTTTTTCAAAATTAAGAGATTTAAAGGATAATTTTTGATTTATAAAACTTGACTATAAGCTTGCTCAGACTATATTGCCTTAACAAAATTTAGAGTATTTATATGTCATTCGCAGTCATAAAAACAGGTGGTAAACAATACAAAGTCAAATCTGGAGAGATTTTGAAAATTGAGAAATTAACAGATATCAAAGCTAACTCAAAAATAGAATTTAATGAAATTTTAGCTTATGGAGATGACAGTAAAATAGAAGTTGGAGCCCCAATGGTAAATGGTGCAAAAGTTGAGGCTGACTTAATTAAAAATTGTAAAAATAGGACTGTATTAATTTTTAAAAAAAGAAGAAGACATAACTCAAGAAGAAAAAATGGGCATAGACAGGAATATTCTATGATTAGAATCAATAAAATTTTTTCAAAAGATGGTAAAATTCTTTCAGAGGCTGAAAAAATTTCTAAGGTAACAAAAAAGACAGAAACAAAAAAAGAGGCTAGTAAATAACTAGGAATTAATTATGGCAACAAAAAAAGCAGGCGGATCTTCTAGAAATGGACGTGATAGTGCTGGGCGAAGACTTGGTGTCAAAAAGTATGGTGGACAATCTGTTATACCTGGAAACATTATTGTAAGACAAAGGGGTACAAAAATATTTCCTGGAGAAAATGTAGGAATGGGTAAAGATCACTCAATTTTTTCAGTAATAAAAGGTAAAGTAGTTTTTAAAAAAACAAAGTCAGATAGAACTTTTGTTTCAGTAAAACCCAATTAATAGTACAACTTAAACTATTGTTGTATTATGAAATTCTTAGATCAAGTTAAAATTTATATTAAAGCTGGAAACGGTGGAGATGGTTCTCCAAGTTTCAGAAGAGAAAAATTCATAGAATATGGTGGCCCAGATGGTGGTGATGGTGGAAAAGGAGGTTCAGTAATTTTAAAAGCTGAACAGAATTTGAATACTTTGATTGATTTTAGATATCAACAACATCATAAAGCAAAGAGAGGTGAGAACGGTGCAGGACAAAACCGAACAGGCAAGAGTGGTGAAGATTTAATTTTAAAGGTTCCTCTAGGAACGCAAGTTTTTGAAGAGGATAACAAAACACTAATTTACGACTTTACGAAAATTAGTGAGGAATTTATAGCTGCTGCTGGTGGAAAAGGTGGATTGGGCAATACAAGATTCAAAAGTTCTACTAATAGGGCTCCAAGGAAATTTACAAAAGGAACTCAAGGAGAAGAGTTTACAATTTGGCTTCAATTGAAAACAATAGCTGATATTGGGATTATAGGATTACCTAATGCAGGTAAGTCAAGTTTATTAGCATCAGTTACTAATGCAAATCCTAAAATTGCAAACTATCAATTTACCACTTTAAATCCAAATTTGGGAGTAGCAAGTTATGATAATAAAGAAATTACGATAGCAGATATACCAGGATTAGTAGAAGGGGCTCATAAAGGTACAGGCCTTGGAATTCAGTTTTTGAAACATATTGAGAGATGCAAATCTCTTTTACATTTAATTGATATTACAAGTGAAGATTTAAAAAAAAGCTATCAACAAGTAAAAAATGAGCTTAAAAAATATAGTAACAAACTCATTAAAAAAAAAGAATTAATCGTGTTGAACAAAATAGATCTTATTGATGAAAAAGAAGTTAATCACATAATTAAAGATTTTAAAAAGAATACTAAATCAGAAGTTATTGCTGTATCAACATTCAATAAATCTTCAGTATCAAAAATCAAATCAAAATTATTAAATTATGTATCTTAAAAGCTCAAAAAAAATTGTTATCAAGATCGGATCTTCACTTTTAGTTGATCAAGATAAGAAAATAAGAAAAAAATGGCTCTCTAGCTTTGCGAAAGATATAAAAAAATTAAGATTGAATAATCAAAAAGTTATAATTGTTTCTTCAGGCGCAATAGCCCTTGGATGTAAAAAAATGAATTATAATAAAAAAAATCTTAAGCTAGATAAAAGTCAAGCAATTGCATCTATAGGACAGATTGAATTGATGAATTTGTTCTTAGAAACGTTTTCAAAATATAAATTAGATATTTCTCAAATTTTACTAACCCTTGATGATACAGAGGAAAGAAGAAGATCAATTAATGCAAAAAGAACTTTTGAAAACTTATTCGATCTTGATTTCATCCCTATTGTTAATGAAAATGATACTATTGCTACATCTGAAATTAAATATGGAGATAATGATAGACTTGCTTCTAGAGTCGCTCAAATTACAAATGCAGATACCTTAATATTACTCTCAGATGTGGATGGTTTATACACAAAAAACCCAAAAAAATTCAAAGATGCTCAGTTAATTAAGAAAGTGATTGATTTAGACAAAGTTATTAAAAGTATAAATATCAAAGGTATGACAGAATTAGGAAGTGGTGGCATGAATACAAAAATCGAGGCTGCTAAAATTTGTAATTTGGCTGGTTGCAATATGGTAATAGCAAATGGGTTAAGTCTTAATCCTATCGATCGTATCCAGAGTGAAAATAACTGCACTTGGTTTATTTCTAAAATATCTAAAATGCATGCAAGAAAAAAGTGGATAATCAGCTCGATTTCTCCTAAGGGTGAACTTATAATTGATGATGGGGCAAAAAAGGCTCTTCATAGTGGAAAAAGTTTATTAGCGGCTGGAATTAAAAAAGTGGTCGGTAGATTTAATAAGGGAGATCATATTAAAATTTTAGATAATAAAAAAAAAGAATTTGCTCGTGGACTTAGCTCTTTTTCATCCAAAGAAATAAATTTAATTATGGGCTGTCATTCGAATGAAATACAAAAAATTTTAGGATACGTTTCAAAATCTGAAGTAGTACATAAAGATGATATGGTGGAAATATAATGAGAGAAATATTAATTAATATTGGTGAAAGATCAAAACAAGCGTTTGCTCAACCAATAGATACTTATAAAAAGAATAAAGTTTTAAGTGATTATCTTAAAATGATAAGAAAAAATAAGCATTTAATTCTAAAAGAAAATAAAAAAGATGTAGATCGGGCTATCAAGATAAAGCTAAGAGATAATTTAATAAATCGGCTAATTTTAAATGAAAAAAAAATCTTGGGTATTATTAATTCAATCCAAAAAATAATTAAGTTAGAGGATCCAGTTCATAATATTATTGAAAAATGGAAAAGACCTAATGGACTTGTATTTTCAAAAATATCAATCCCGATAGGAGTAATAGGTGTAATTTATGAAAGTAGACCAAATGTAACCTCGGATGTAGCATCACTATGTTTTAAGTCTGGAAATCCAGTTATTTTGAAAGGTGGTTCTGAGGCCTTTAATTCTAATAAAATTTTATCAAATTTATTCAGAAAAGCCTTGAAGATTAATAAAGTTAATCAAAACTTTGTTCAATTCATCGATATAAAGAATAGAAAAGTGGTAGATTTTTTACTCACTAAAATGACTAATCTTATTGATGTAATCATACCAAGAGGGGGTAGAAATTTAGTTAAAAAAGTACAAAACATTTCTAAAATTCCAACCATTGGTCACTTAGAAGGTGTTTGTCATTCATATGTAGATAAAGATGCAGATCCCAAAATTGCTACCAAAGTAATAGTAAATGCAAAATTAAGAAATACAGCGATTTGTGGAGCAACTGAAACAATTTTGCTTAATGAGCGTATAATCAAAAAGTTTGGAGCTCATATATTAAAGATATTAGAGGAAAAAGGCTGTCAAATTATTGGTGATAATAAAATACGAAAAATTTATAAAGGTAAAATAAAAAAAGCATCAATCAAAGATTGGTCAAAAGAATATTTATCTGCTACCGTTTCTGTAAAATCAGTCAAAAACTTACAAGAGGCTATTTCTCATATTAATAAATATGGAACTATGCATACTGATTGTATTATTACTAAAAACAAGAAAACTGCTAAAAAATTTTTAATGGGAGTTAAAAGTTCAATAGCAATGCACAACACATCAACACAATTTGCAGATGGTGGTGAATTTGGATTTGGTGGTGAGGTTGGAATTTCGACAAATGTTCTTCCACCAAGAGGCCCTGTAGGACTTGGACAACTAATTTCCTACAAATATCAAGTAACAAGTAATGGTAAAATTAGAAAGTAAAGTGGTTACAAGAAGAAATAAAATTGGGATCCTAGGTGGTTCCTTCGATCCTGCACACAAAGGTCATTTAACAATCTCAAAAGAAGCAATTAAAAGATTTGAATTACAAAATGTTATTTGGGCAATAACAAAAAAAAATCCTTTTAAAAAAAAGACGCATAAAAGTTTAGATAATAGAATCAAGTATTGCAAAAAAATTATTGGATCAAATAAATTGATTAAAGTAAAATTTTATGAAGACACGATTAAATCGAATAAAACTTTTGATTTAATAAATCATCTCTCAAAAAACAAAAAAAACAAAATTTATTTTATAATGGGAGCTGATAATTTAATAAAATTTCATAAATGGTATAAATGGAAATTAATTTCACAGAAATGTGAAATAATAGTATTTGATAGGCATGGTTATAAAAAAAAATCGTTAAATTCAACTACATATAAAAGATTAAATAGAGAAAATTTGAAATTTATTGAATTTGAAAAGGTCAATATTTCTTCTTCTCAATTGAGAAAAATTTGATATGGTTTAGTTAATTAATGGACACAATTTCTGATTTAAAAAAAATCATAATTCAAACTTTAGATATCAATAAAGCTTTAGACATTGTTAGCATCGATCTTAAAGATAAAAGTTCGATGGCTGAATACATGATTATTGCAAGTGGTACATCATCTAGACATATCCAGTCACTTTCCGAGCAGGTTTTAGAAAAATTCAAAGATTATGGAATGAAAGACTCAAAAATTGAGGGAAAAGATAGTGCTGAGTGGAAACTGGTAGATGGAATAGATTTAATTGTCCACATATTTCATCCAGAAAAAAGAAAATTTTATGAATTGGAAAAAATGTGGTCAGAATTTATTCCAAAAGAAAAACTTATAATATGAGGAAAATTTTTTTTATTATCAGCATATTTTTTTTAAAGTTTTCAACTTTTAATCCTGTTGTTGCATCTGAAAATGATGTTTATAAAAAAATAGATTTATTTGGAGAAGTATTAGAAAAAATTAATAAAGAATATGTTGATGAAATAAATCAATCTGAAAGTATGGATGCTGCAATAAATGGTTTGCTCCAATCGCTAGATCCTTACTCGGCATATATGTCACCTGAAATTTTTGACGAAATGCAGACTGAAACAAGTGGTGAGTTTGGTGGCTTAGGAATAGAGGTAAATATGGAGTCTGGGGTTGTAAAAGTAATTTCCCCTATTGACGACACTCCAGCATCTAGAGCTGGAATAAAAGCTGGTGACTACATCATAAAGATAGATGATATCCAGGTACAAGGTAAATCTTTAAGTGAGGCTGTAGACTTGATGAGAGGACCTGTAGGTTCATCAATAATCTTAACTGTAAGAAGAATTGGACAAAAAAAAGCTTTAACATTTGAAATTGAAAGAGAAATAATTCAAATTAAATCGGTTAAAGCTGATCTTTTGAAAAATAACATTGGTTATCTTAGATTAACTTCTTTCAATGAAAATAGTAGTGATCAAATAAGAAAGCAAATTAGAGAATTTGAAAAAAACGAAAATATAAATTCATACATATTAGATTTGAGGAATAATCCTGGAGGTTTGTTATCTCAAGCTATAAGAATATCAGATTTCTTTTTAGATAATGGAGAGATTGTGTCTACCAAAAGTAGAAAAGCCTCTGAAAATAGAAAATGGTTTGCCAAAAAGGGAGATTTGATAGGTGGCAAAACCTTGGTTGTATTAATTAATTACGGTTCTGCATCTGCTTCTGAAATAGTTGCTGGAGCACTACAGGATCATAAAAGAGCAATTATTTTAGGTGAAAATAGTTATGGAAAAGGTTCAGTGCAATCAATTATCCCACTCAAAAATAAGGGAGCAATAAGACTCACTGTTGCAAAATACTACCTACCGTCAGGGAAATCAATTTCTGAAGTTGGAGTAAGTCCTGATATTGAAGTTGATGAAGATACGGATGAATTTAGGATTAAAACAGATACCGATAATCAACTAAATTACGTATTGAAACTTTTAAATAGTTAAATGAAAGAGAAATATAAAAATCTACCACTCCGTAGTGGTGTAGGCATTGTTGTTCTCAATCAAAAAGATAAAATTTTTGTTGCAAAAAGAATAGACAATCCAAAAAATTTTTGGCAAATGCCGCAAGGAGGTATCGATGAAGGTGAGGATTTTCTTGCCGCTGCGTACAGAGAGTTAAAGGAAGAGACCAGTATTACAAAAGTAGAACTTATCAAAGAATTAGATGGTTTTATAACATATGAATTACCAGATCACTTATTGGGCATAATTTGGAAGGGTAAGTATAAGGGGCAAAAACAGAGATGGTTTATAATGAGATTTACTGGAGAGGATAGTGAAATAAACATTAAAACAAAAAAACCTGAATTTCTTGAATGGAAATGGATTGATTTAGACTCCTTAACAAAAGTTGTTGTAGATTTTAAATTACACGTTTATCAAGAAATTCAAAAAAAATTAGAGTTATTATTAATTAATCGATCTTAGAACTTCGACTTTTTGATCTGCTAAATATTTAGCCTGATCGCTTATCTCAGCTTTACTTGCTTCCTCTTCAGCTTTTTTAAGTAAATCCCCTTGTTTAGATTTATCTAAATCTTTCATAGAAAATATTGTGCTTGTTAAGATTGATAAATTGTTATTTTTAAATTCAATAATTCCATCTTCTACATAATAATTTTCATCACCTGATTTCGAAAATACTTTAATTATCCCCGGTTTTAAAAAAGAAATAATAGATATATGATCTTTTAAAATCCCCATTTCACCCTCAAATGCGGGTACAACAACCTCTAAAACATCCTCCTTAACTAAAAAAGATTTTTCCGGATTTACAATTTCAATTTTAAACTCTTCACTCATTAAGCAGCAGCCTCTTGTTCCATTTTTTTAGCTTTCTCAATTGCCTCTTCAATCGTGCCCACCATATAAAACGCTGCTTCAGGTAAATGATCGTATTCACCTTTACAAATAGCATCAAAGCCTTTGATGGTTGAGTCTAAATCTACCAATTTTCCTGGTGATCCTGTGAAAACTTCTGCAACAAAAAATGGCTGAGATAAAAATCTTTGAATTTTTCTCGCTCTAGCTACAACCAGCTTATCCTCTTCAGACAATTCATCCATACCTAAAATTGCTATGATGTCTTGTAATGATTTATAAGATTGTAATATTCTTTGCACATCTCTTGCTACTCTATAATGTTCATCTCCAACAATTCTAGGGTCTAGAATTCTTGAAGTTGAGTCTAGTGGGTCAACAGCGGGATATATTCCAATTTCAGCTATTTGTCTTGAAAGCACTGTAGTTGCATCCAAATGAGCAAAGGATGTTGCTGGAGCAGGGTCGGTTAAATCATCTGCGGGTACATAAATTGCTTGAACTGATGTAATTGATCCTTTGTTTGTTGTGGTAATTCTTTCTTGAAGATTACCCATATCAGTTGCTAATGTTGGTTGATAACCAACTGCAGATGGAATTCTCCCCAGAAGTGCTGAAACTTCTGAGCCTGCTTGAGTAAATCTAAAAATATTATCAACAAAGAAAAGTACATCTTGTCCCTCTTGATCTCTAAAATATTCTGCTACAGTCAATCCAGTAAGTGCCACTCTAGCTCTAGCGCCTGGGGGTTCATTCATTTGTCCATATACTAATGCCGCTTTAGATCCTGGTCCGTCCTGTTTGATAACACCAGACTCAATCATTTCATGATAAAGATCATTTCCTTCCCTTGTTCTTTCTCCTACACCTGCAAAGACGGAAAAGCCACCATGTGCTTTTGCAACGTTATTAATTAACTCCATAATCAAAACAGTTTTTCCAACACCAGCACCGCCAAACAAACCAATTTTTCCTCCTTTTGCATAAGGAGCAAGCAAATCAATTACTTTAATACCAGTAACAAGTATTTCAGTCTCAGTGGATTGATCATTGAATTCGGGTGCACCTCTATGAATTGGCCAACTTTCTTTAGTTTTTACTTCTCCTCTTTCGTCTATTGGCTCTCCAATCACATTAATAATTCTTCCAAGAGTTTCAGGCCCTACTGGGACTTGTATGGGAGCATTGGTATTGATTACCTCATCACCTCTTTTTAAACCTTCAGTAGCATCCATTGCAATAGTTCTAACTGTAGTTTCACCCAAGTGTTGCGCTACTTCTAAAACTAATCTGTTGTTTCCATTTTTACATTCTAATGCTGTTAAAATTTCTGGAAGTTCTCCATCAAATTTAACATCTACTACTGCTCCAATAACCTGTGTAATTATTCCTTTGCTCATAATTATAAACTTTCCGCTCCTGATATGATTTCTATTAGTTCTTTTGTAATTGCTGCCTGACGACTTCTATTATATTCGATAGTAAGTTTGTCAACCATTTCACCTGCGTTACGGGTAGCATTATCCATTGCACTCATTCTGGACCCTTGTTCGCTAGCTGAATTCTCTAACATTGCCTTAAAAATTTGTGTTGAAATATTTTTTGGTAATAAATTACTTAAAATTTCATCTTCATCTGGCTCAAATTCATAACTTTTGTCTGAATTATTATGATCCTCCTCATTGTTTAAGGGTATAATCTGTTGAGCTTGAGGTAATTGAGTGATTACATTTTTAAATTGATTATAAAAAATTGTACATATATCAAACTCACCAGCCTCAAATTTTTCAATTATGATACTTCCAACTTTATCGGCATCAAAATAATTTGCATTTTTAGATTCTTTAAAAGATATATTTTCAACAATTTTATCTCCATAAGCTCTTTTAAGTTGGTCATTTCCCTTCGACCCTACAGTAATAATTTTTAATTGTTTACCCTCGTTTAAAATTTTTGAAAAATAACTTTTTGCTTTTTTAATGATGTTAGAATTAAAACCACCACAAAGTCCTCTGTCTGATGTCATTACTACGCATAAGTGAACTTTGTTTTCGCCTGTCCCAGATAATAATTTTGGGGCATTTTCCTTATCAGATATACCGTTAGATAAGTTTAAAATAATATTATTCATTTTTTCTGAATAAGGTCTTCCTCTCTCAGCACTTTCTTGAGCTTTTCTTAATTTTGCTGCCGCAACCATTTTCATAGCTTTCGTGATTTTTTGTGTAGACTTTACACTAGCTATCCTTTTTTTGAGATCATCTAGACTTGCCATATTATATTAAGATTTAAAGGTTCCTTTCAGCTGAGTAATTACTTCTACCAATAGCTTTTCTTTATCTTCATCAAGTTTTCCAGCACTTTGAATTGCTTCAATTATTTCAGGTTTATCTGATTTACATTTATTAATAATTTTACTTTCAAACTCCGATACATCTTTTAAATCAATATCATCGAGATAACCTTTAACACCACAGAAGACTGATATTACTTGCTCAGCAACAGTCAATGGTGAGTATTGTTTTTGTTTTAGAAGTTCCGTTAGTTTTGAGCCTCTATTTAAAAGTTGTTGTGTAGATGCATCCAAATCAGATCCAAATTGGGCAAATGCTGCCATTTCTCTATATTGTGCTAATTCTAGTTTCATTGATCCCGAAACTTTTTTCATAGCTTTTGTTTGAGCTGATGATCCAACTCTAGATACTGATAATCCAACGTTAATTGCTGGTCTTATACCTTGGTTAAATAATTCTGTCTCTAAGAATATTTGGCCATCAGTAATTGAAATCACATTAGTAGGAATAAATGCAGAAACATCTCCTCCTTGTGTTTCAATAATTGGAAGTGCTGTTAATGAACCACCACCGTGCTCGTCGCTTAACTTTGCAGCTCTTTCAAGTAATCTACTATGTAGATAAAATACATCTCCCGGATAAGCCTCACGGCCTGGAGGTCTTCTCAATAATAGAGACATTTGTCTGTACGCAACAGCTTGTTTAGATAAATCATCATAGATAATAAGTGCATGCATTCCATTATCTCTAAAATACTCACCCATAGCACATCCTGTATATGGTGCTAAAAATTGTAATGGCGCAGAATCTGATGCTGTAGCTGCAACAATAGTTGTGTACTCCATTGCACCTGCTTCTTCTAAAGTTTTTTGAATTTGTCTTACCGTTGATCTTTTTTGTCCAACTGCAACATAAATACAATATAATTTTTGCTTTTCATCACCGGATTCATTTATTTTTTTTTGATTAATAATTGCATCCACAGCAACTGCAGTTTTACCCGTTTGTCTGTCACCAATAATTAATTCCCTTTGACCTCTTCCAATTGGAACCAAACTATCGATTGATTTTAATCCAGTTTGCATTGGTTCATTGACTGATTGACGAGGAATAATTCCTGGTGCTTTTACTTCTACTCTAGTTTTTTTAATATCTTTATCAAATGGACCTTTTCCATCAATAGGATTGCCTAAACCATCTACAACTCTTCCTAGCAATTCCTTTCCAACAGGAGTATCAACAATGTTACCCGTACGTTTTACTACATCACCCTCTTTTACATTTCTATCATCACCAAAAATTACAACACCAACATTTTCACTTTCTAAGTTAAGAGCCATCCCTTTTGATCCATCTGCAAATTCCACCATTTCACCAGCTTGCACGTTATCCAGGCCATAAATCCTTGCGATACCATCTCCAACTGATAATACTTGCCCTACTTCTGCAACTTCGGCTTTTTCACCAAAATTTTTGATTTGTTCTTTTAATATTTTTGTAACTTCTGAAGGATTTATTTCCATCTATGCCTCTATCATTCTATTTTCGATTTGTTGTAATTTATTTTTAA
>CACDNT010000015.1 GCA_902554195.1 uncultured Pelagibacteraceae bacterium | reverse complement strand
TAAAAAGCAATCTTAAAGTATCTAAAAAAGAAATTGGATTATCTGTAGCCTGTGACGGTGTGTGTTTAACATTAATTTCTTATAAATCACATTTGATGGAGTTTTATCTTTCAAACGAAACGATAATCCGATCTAAATTTAAATATATAAAGAATAAAGATATGATTAATTTAGAGCTACCACTAAAGTATGGAACAAAAATTTCAGGACATATTTGCCAAGGTCATGTTGATACAGTTGCGAAAGTTTTAAGTATAAAAAAAATTGATAAATCATTTATTTTTGACTTTGAGATTCCTAAAAAAGAGAGAAAACATCTTATTGAAAAAGCGTCAATTTGTGTGAATGGAATATCACTAACTATTTCAAAAGTAACCAAAAAGGGTTTTCAAATTTGGATAATTCCACATACCTATAAAGAAACTAATTTATCAAAACTCAATAAATATGATTTGGTAAATATTGAGATAGATATCTTGTCTAAATACGTTAGAAATTATTTTTATGAAAAAAAATAATTTTGCACCTATAGAAACAATAATAAATGTCGCTAAAAAGGGAGGTATGTTCATATTAGTTGATGATGAAAAAAGAGAAAACGAGGGTGATTTGGTGATTTCGTCATCGGACTCAACAGCAAAAAATATTAATTTCATGGCAAAACATGGTCGTGGTTTAATTTGTTTAGCACTGGACAGTTTACAAGCTAAAAGATTAAATCTATCTTTAATGTCTCCTATAAATCAATCTAGAAATAAAACAGCTTTTACAATTTCTATTGAGGCAAAGAAGGGGATTACAACAGGTATATCAGCAAAAGATAGAGCTAAAACAATTAGGATCGCATCAAAAAAAAATGTAAGTAAAAAGGATATTGTATCTCCTGGTCACATTTTTCCAATTATTGCCAAAGATGGAGGTGTTCTAGTAAGAGCAGGTCATACAGAGGCCTCTGTCGATATATCAAAGTTAGCAAAAAAAAATAACTCAGCAGTTATTTGTGAAATTATGAACGAAAATGGTACAATGGCCAAAGGCCAAGATCTATTTGATTTTGCAGAAAAACATAAACTTAAAATTGGAAAAATAGAGGATTTAATTGCTTACAGGTTAAAAAAAGAAAAATTAATAAAGTTAAAAAAACAGAGCCAAATCAATGTAAAAAAACAAAAATATAAAATTAGAATTTATGAGAATTTATTAGATGGCGCAGAACATTTTGCTCTTATAAAAGGTAAAATTAAAAGGGGTATTACTCCAAGAGTAAGAGTAATTTCATCAAATATCGTTCAAAATTATTTAATAAACCAAAAGCTGCCAAATTCGTTTAATAAAACCTTAAATTATTTTAAAAAATATCAAAATTGTGTTTTAGTGTTTATAAAAGACTCAAATTTAAGTTCAGTAACGCAGACATTAAAAAAATATAAGAACAAAGAATTTATCAAAAAAGGAAATGATAAATCAATTAAAAATTATGGAATTGGAGCTCAAATAATCAAAGATCTAAAAATTAAAAATATGATACTAATTACTAGATCTTTAAAAAAAGTAATTGGACTTGATGGATATGGAATTAAAATTAAGAAACAGGAATTGATATAATGAATAAAAAGATTCTAATTGTTTTAGCTAATTATTATAAAGATATAAGTGATGGTTTACTAAAAAGTGCTATGAAAAATATACCCAAATCAAGCTATGTAAAAATTCTTCGAGTTCCAGGTGTTTTTGAAATCCCAGTTACAATATCAAAAAATTTAAAAAAATTTGATGCATTTTTGGCTTTAGGTTGTGTAATAAAAGGTCAAACACCTCATTTTGATTTTATTTCACAAGCAACCACTAATGCCATAATGGATATATCTGTAAGTCAAAAAAAACCTGTTGGAAATGGTATTATTACCTGTTTAAATATGAGACAAGCAAAAGCAAGAAAAAGCAAAGGTGCTGAGGCTGTAAAAGCTGTAGTTTCAATACTATCACAAAAATGAAGACTTACTTTAAGCCAAAAAATAATCCTAGAGTAATCATTATTCAAAAACTTTATGGTAAGTTTTATAATGAAGATAGTGATCTAGAATTTCCAAAACATAGATTTAAAAAATTTATTAAAGATATTGTTTTGGGAACCATTGAAAGAAATGACCTTATTTTAGAAGAATTAAACAGTAAACTTGGAAATCAGTTTATTTTTAAAAAATTAGACAAAATTTTCCAAACTATTTTGAAAGCTGCAACTTATGAATTTATGTATAAACCGAATTTATCAATAAATATAATTATTAAAGAATATCTGAATTCATCTAATTTTTTTCTTGAAGATTCTCAAACAAAATATCTAAATGCTATATTAGATGATTTAGGTAAAAAATTGAGATCTAAAAATGCATGAATTCGAATTAATAAATAATTTCTTTTCTAATTTATCAAAGAATAATATTTCTGCTCTGAATTTAAATGATGATGTTTTTTTTGATAAGAAAAAAAAAATAGCTATTTCTGTCGATACTTATAATATAAATACTCATTTTATAGATTTTAAATCACCCGATCTTGTGATTAAAAAAATTTTGAGATCGTCATTATCAGATCTAATTTGTAAGGGTGTTAAACCAAAATTTTATTTTATTTCAGGATCTGGTAATAAAAAAGATTTTACAAAAAAAAATTTGTTTAAAATTTCAAAGTCACTAAAAAATGAACAAAAGAAATACAATATTAGTTTGTGCGGAGGAGATACAACTTTTTCAAATAAACTAAGTTTTACAATTACTTCATTAGGCTATTCAAAAGATATAGTTTATAGAAATAAATCTAGATTAAATGATGATATTTATGTAACTGGAAATTTAGGTGATAGTTTTATCGGTCTTCAAATACTTAAAAAAAAAATCAAAACTAATAACAAGATGTCAAAATTTTTTATTAAGAAATATTATGAACCAGATCTTCAAATTGAATTTATCAATAACCTTTTCAAATTAGCAAACACTTCAATTGATATCTCGGACGGGCTAGTTGATGATTTAAAAAAAATGATTAATAGACAAAATTTTTCTTTTCATATTTTTGAAAAAAAAATACCTATATCAAATACTTTAAAACAATTGATCAAGCTTAAAAAATTTAAAAAAATAGATATTACATCTAGAGGTGATGACTATCAGATACTTTTTACAGCTAATCCAATTAAATCAAGAATCGTTAAAAAATTATCAAAAATTACAGGCATCAAAATTACTAAAATTGGCAAGATTATATCTGGTAAAAATAAATCTAAGATTATCAATTTAAAAAACAAGCAAATTGAGGCTAAAAACAGAGGTTATATCCATCAATTCTGAAAGTTAATCATTGTCTTTTTCATCTTTTTTTGTATTGTCCGGGCTTAAAAAATTAACAACCAACAACTTAAGGTTTATATGAGCTTAACAGCAGAAACTATTTTATTATATACAATTGTAGCAGGTTTATTATCTATCGTTTATGGATTTTTAACTGGAAAGACTATTCTTAATTCAAGCGCAGGAAATTCAAAAATGCAAGATATTGCCTCAGCTATTCAAATTGGTGCAAAAGCTTATTTAGCAAGACAATATAAAACTATAGCTATTGTTGGTGTAGTTGTTTTGGTAATTGTTAGTATTGCTTTTAGTCCATTGGTTGGTCTTGGTTATTTGATTGGAGCTGCCTTATCTGGAATTGCTGGTTATGTTGGTATGTTAGTTTCTGTAGAGGCCAATGTAAGAACTGCAGAGGCATCAAGAAAAGGTTTGGCAGAAGGGCTTTCTGTAGCATTTAAATCTGGAGCTGTTACAGGCATGTTGGTTGCAGGTTTAGCTCTTTTAGCAATAGCAGTTTATTATTTTTTATTATTAAAATTTGAAGTTAATGAGAGAGAAATAGTTAACGCACTTGTTGCATTAGGATTTGGTGCATCTTTAATTTCAATTTTTGCAAGATTAGGTGGTGGAATTTTTACAAAAGGTGCTGACGTTGGTGCTGATTTAGTTGGTAAAGTAGAGGCGGGAATACCAGAGGATGATCCAAGAAACCCTGCTGTAATTGCAGATAACGTTGGTGATAATGTTGGAGATTGTGCTGGAATGGCTGCAGATTTATTTGAAACTTACGCTGTTACTATTGTTGCAACAATGGTTCTTTCGTCGATTTTTTTCATTGGAGATTTAAATATGATGGTTTACCCTTTAACTATCGGTGCCGCATGTTTGATCACATCAATTATTGGAACTTTCTTTGTAAAACTTGGAACAAATAACAATGTAATGAACGCCTTATATAAAGGTTTTATAGTATCTGCAGTAGCTTCATTATTGATTCTTTGGCCTGTTACTGATCATGTAATTGGTTTCTCAAATGAATATACAGTTAATGACAAAACCTTTAATGGCAAAGATTTATATTATTGTGGAGTGATTGGTCTTGTGATTACTGGTTTATTGATATGGATCACTGAATATTATACTGGGACTGGTTATAGACCAGTTAAATCAGTTGCTTTATCATCCACAACAGGTCATGGAACTAATGTAATTCAAGGATTAGCCGTATCTATGGAAGCGACTGCAATACCTGCTTTGATTATAGTTGCAGGAATTTTAATAACCAATTCGATTGCTGGACTTTTTGGAATTGCTATTGCTGTCACAACAATGTTGGCATTGGCTGGAATGGTTGTAGCACTAGATGCATATGGACCAGTAACTGATAATGCAGGTGGTATAGCAGAAATGTCGAATCTAGATAAAAAAGTTAGAAAAACAACAGACGCATTGGATGCAGTTGGAAACACTACTAAAGCAGTAACAAAAGGTTATGCTATTGGATCTGCAGGTTTAGGTGCACTAGTATTATTTGCAGCATATACCGAGGATATAAAACATTTCTCCAAAGAGGCAGGCTCAGCTTTGGAGGGAATAGTTGTTACTTTTGATTTATCAAATCCTTACGTTGTTGTCGGGTTGCTAATCGGTGGTATGTTACCTTACTTATTTGGATCAATGGGTATGCAGGCAGTTGGAAGAGCAGGCGGAGCAGTTGTTGTTGAGGTAAGAAGACAATTTAAGAAATATCCTGGAATTATGAAAAGAAAACAAAAACCAGATTACGCTAAATTAGTTGATTTATTAACAGTTGCAGCTATTAAAGAAATGATAATTCCATCTTTATTACCTGTTCTTTCACCAGTAGTTTTATACTTCATAATTTTATCAATAGGTGGTCAAGTAGCAGCACTCGCTGCAGTCGGAGCAATGCTATTGGGAGTAATAATTACAGGTCTTTTTGTTGCTGTTTCAATGACCGCTGGTGGTGGTGCTTGGGATAATGCTAAGAAATATATCGAAGATGGAAATCACGGAGGTAAAGGATCTGAAGCTCATAAGGCAGCGGTAACGGGTGACACTGTGGGTGATCCTTACAAGGACACAGCTGGTCCAGCAGTAAATCCAATGATCAAGATTACAAATATTGTTGCATTATTATTATTAGCAGTAATAGCTGGCTAAAGAATTATTTAGCCGATCCTCTTTTTTTTCCAATAGGATCATCAAGTTTATCTATTACATTCGATATAGCTCTATTAATAATTGATTGTTTTTGCATTTTAAGACCAGTTTCTTTTTGAGATATTTTAAGTTTATTCAAATCATCTTTATTTAAAAATTTTTTATTTACGAGCATCCCTCTATTATCTATTTCTAAAAGGAGAGTATTACTAACTAATAACTTTCTTTTTCCAAGTTTTAATAGTTTTGAATTTGAAGTTTTTCTTTCTAAATATATCAATACGTCATTATCAAAATAACTTATTGAAGATGGTGGCCCAAGAATTTCATTTATGTCATTAATATTTGTTTCATTAATCAATAGTTCTCTATTTTTTAACTCTAAATTATGTATACCATGGTGATTAATAATTTTATTCAATTTACAACTACTTAAGAAAATTGTTAATATGATTAATATAATTTTCATGAAATGAATTACATATATTTTTATAACAAATTAATTAAATTAACTACAAATAAAATGCTATATAAAAGCCTTGATAAACAAGATAGTTTTAATGATAGGTTAATGCTTTTTTTATTTCATTTTGCTTTTTTTCTAAAGGCATTTAAATCTAAAGAAAATGAAAAAAAATTACAAGAGATATATGATTTTAATTTCAGACAATTAGAATTAAGCATAAGAGAAATTGGATACGGTGATCAATCTATAAATAAAAAGATGAAAGATTATATTAATGTGTTTCATGCTATTGTTTCTGACATTCATTTTTGGGAGAATTTAGAGGATATTAAAAAAGAACAAATCATATCTAAATTTTTGGAAAATTTTAAGAATATTGGGGAATTATTGGATTATTTCAATAATTATTATTTAAATTTATCAAAAAATACTTTGAATTCTTATTTAAAAAGTGTAATTAACCCATAATTATGGCTGTACCAAAACGTAAACAAACTCCTTCAAGGACTGGAATGAGAAGAGCTAAAAATATGAAATTTTCGGCCAAAAATGTCGTTGAAGATAAAAAATCGGGTGAATACAGATTATCTCACCATTTAGATTTAAAAACTGGTATGTATAAAGGCCGTCAAGTTATAGACCCCAAAGATTAAATAATTTAATATTGAGTAATGGCTGATTTGATTAAAATTGCAGTTGATGCAATGGGAGGTGATAATTCTCCTAAAAAAGTTATTGATGGTATAATTCATAATCATAAAAATAATAAAGGAAATTTTTTCAAAATTTTTGGGGATGAAAATAAGATTATTTCTTTACTTAAAGATGAAATTGAGAGTCAATATTATGAGATAATTCATACAAAAAATTTCATTTTAAGTACTGATAGTCCCTTAGAGGCAGCAAAAAGGGGTAAAGATACAAGTATGTGGCTAGCAATAGAAAGTGTAAAAAAAAAAGAGACAGATATAGTTATTTCTGCAGGTAATACTGGAGCTTTACTTGTAATTGCAAAATTAAATCTAAAAATGATAAAAGATATAGACAAGCCTGCATTATCTGCATTATGGCCAAATAAAGATGGAATGAGTGTTGTATTAGATCTAGGCGCAAATATTGAGTGTAACTCAAAAAATTTATTTGATTTCTCAATTATGGGTGCATCTCTTTACACATCTTTATATCCAGATAAAAAACCAAATATTGGTTTACTTAATATTGGTTCAGAAGAACTTAAAGGAAATGAAACTATCAAAGAAACTTATAAAATTTTAAGTAATAAAAAATCAGAAAGTTTTGATTTTGCAGGATATATCGAGGGGAACCAAATCATGGATGGAAAAATTAATGTAATAATTTCAGATGGATTTACCGGAAATATAGCTTTAAAAACTGCAGAGGGTACTGCTAATTTTATTATTAAAGAATTGAAAAAAGCAATGACTGGTTCATTTATAGGAAAAATTTCTTCAGTTTTAAATTCTTATAATCTAAAGAAATTTAAAAAAAGATTAGATCCAAGATTATATAACGGTGCAATTTTTTTAGGGTTAGACTCACCAGTTGTAAAAAGCCATGGGGGGACAGATTTTATAGGTTTCTCAAATTCTTTGGATGTTTGCAATAAAATCGTTAAAGGAAATTTGATAGAAAAAATAAAATACAATATTTAAAAAATGAGAGTAAACCTAACTAAAAAAGACTTAATTAACCAAATTTATATGCAATTAGGTTTTTCAAAGCTAGTCTCTGAAAATCTTATTAATGATTTTTTTGAAACGATAATTCTTAACTTAAAAGAGGAAAAAAAACTTAAATTATCAGGTTTTGGAACTTTTTCCATTAGAAGGAAGAAATCCAGAATTGGCAGAAATCCTAAAACAAAGGAACCTAAAGTTATCTCAAGTAGAGATGTTGTCTTATTTAAACCTTCAAAAGAATTTAAGGAATTTATAAATAATAAAAATGACTGAAAAATACGAGAATGCTTATAAATCAATAGGGGAAGTAGCAGAGATTTTAGAATTAAAGTCAAAAAAATCTGGAGTTTTTTCAACTCACACAATTCGATTTTGGGAAACGCAGTTTAAACAGGTTAAACCTAAATTATTGAATTCTAATAGAAGATATTATGACCAAAAAACCATAGAAATTTTAAAAAAAATAAAATTTCTTCTTAAAGACCAAGGTATGACTATAAATGGAGTTAAAAAAATCTTAAATAATTCAAATAATAACGACACTTTAAATCTTGACGAAATTTCAAATAATTCTATAAGGACTGACAATTTTAAAAATAAAGTTCTAAAAATTTCTAAAATTGTAAAAAATTTGAGTAAATATAAATAATGGCAAAAAAAACACACGTAAAAGTTAGATTAGTACCAGAAAGTAAACCTGACAGTTCTTTTTTTTATTATGTAAAAAAACCAGCGGGTGGTGAAAAAGCAAAAGTAAAACTTTCAGCGCGCAAATACAATCCAAGTACTAGAAAACATGAAGTTTTCGTTGAAAAGAAACTTCCTCCTCACAGTAAATAATTACTTTTTTTTAAAATTTCTTTTTTCGTAATCAATGTAAGACCAGATCATATTTTTCCAAATACGGTTGGTAATTTTAGGATCTATTTTATTTGCGATAGATTTTTTTCTAATATTTCTTAAAATAATATTAATTCTTTTATTATCTATAATTTCATTTTTTTTATCCTTTAGTTTTAAAACTTGATTTACAAGATTAGTTCTCTTTTTAATAAGTTTGATTAAAGAATTATCTAATTTGTCTAATTCAGATCTTATTTTACCGAGTTTTTTTCTTTTTAAAGGCGACATTTATATATTTGGATTATAAGAAAATTATTATATTTATCCTCACATGTACACAACAAATCCAAAAATTACCAATCAATTGTCGATTTGGTTAATATCGATGTTTTGGATTGTTTCTTTCATGATAATTGTTGGTGGCTTAACAAGGCTCACAGACTCAGGGCTCTCTATAACTGAATGGGAATTATTTTCTGGTTTTTTTCCACCCCTCAATCAAAATGATTGGGATGTTTATTTTAATCTTTATAAACAAATTCCTGAATTTAAATTACAAAATTACAATATGACTTTAAATGAATTTAAAGTTATTTTTTGGTGGGAATGGGCTCATAGATTTCTCGGTAGATTAATTGGTCTTGCATATTTGATACCACTAATTTACTTTTCTTTTAAAATAAAGTTTACTCGATTATTAAATCTATATTTTGTATTTTTTCTAATATGTTTTCAAGGTTTCATAGGTTGGTATATGGTTAGTAGTGGATTGATTGATAGGGTAGACGTGAGTCACTTTAGATTATCCGCACATTTGCTTATTGCTTTTTTGATTTTATCTTTAATTTATTGGAATTATCTTAAGATCAACGTATCAAAAAACATTACAAACAAACTAAATATTTTTATTCCATTATTATTCTTAATTCTAATTTTTTTACAAATTTCGATTGGTGCCTTTGTTTCAGGTATGGATGCTGGAAAAATCTTTAATTCTTGGCCTCTAATGGGTAACTCATATTTTCCTGATGATAACAATCTAAATAATCTTTTTGAATTTGCTGCTTTAAGTGATCCATCCTTAGTACAATTCATACATCGTAATTTAGCTTATTTGATTGGAGCTTTTTATCTTTTGATCTTATATAAGGTCTATATTAACAAGATGCATGATTTATATAAATCTATTAACTATTTAGGATTATTTATAATCCTTCAAATTATATTAGGTATTTTTACGGTATTATATGGTGCACAGATTTATATTGCATCTATGCACCAAATAAGTTCAATTTTTTTAGTTAGTTCAAGTATTTATTTTTTCTATTTAAATACAAAATTTAACTAACAGCTTTTAAATTTCCTTTTGAGGATTTGTTTAAAGCTTGATCTAAATCATCAATAATGTCATCAATGTGCTCAATACCTATACAAAGTCTAACATAACTTTGAGTCACACCTGATGCTGCTAATTCTTTTTCATTTAATTGACTATGAGTAGTACTAGCAGGATGTATAGCTAAACTTCTTGCGTCGCCAATATTAGCTACATGATAGAACATTTTTAAAGACTCAATAAATTTTTTCCCAGCCTCGATCCCACCTTTGAGTTCAATACCAATCATTGGTCCATTTCCACCTTTTAGATATTGTTTAGCTCTATCAGCAATTTTCTTTTCATGTTCTGTTGAATATATAACTTTAGTAACCTCTTTGTGTTTCTTTAAGAAATTAACTACTTTTTCAGCATTTTCACAATGTTGTTTCATTCTTAGAGCTACTGTTTCAAGACCTTGAATTATTGCAAAAGCATTATCTGGTGCCAACGCTGAACCTAAATCTCTGAGTAAACAAACTCTTGCTCTAACTGCAAAAGGTACATTAGCTCCTGTTAATTCTGGTACAGCTTTTCCCCAAACTACACCTCCATAACTTGCATCGGGCTGATTAAATAAAGGTTGTCTCTTAGGATCTGCGGTCCAGTCAAAGTTACCACTATCAACTATACTTCCTGCAACAGCAGTCCCATGTCCACCAATATATTTTGTTAATGAATGTATTACAACAGCCGCTCCATGTTCTATTGGTTTACATATTACTGGGGCAGCAGTATTATCCATTATAAGTGGAATATTATATTTTCTTCCTATATCGGAAACTTCCTTGATAGGGAATACTCTTAAATATGGATTAGGTAATGTTTCACCATAAAAAGCTCTGGTCTTATCATCTATTGCCTTTTCAAAGTTTTTAGGATCACTTGGATCGGCATATCTTATTTCTATTCCAAGTTTACTCAACGTATGTGTAAATAATGAAACTGTTCCGCCGTAAAGATCTGTAGAACTTACAATATTATCACCAGATTGAGCAACGTTTAGAATTGCAAAACTGGATGCTGTTTGTCCAGATGATACTGTTACACAAGATAATCCACCTTCTAATGCTGCTACTCTTTTTTCTAAAACATCATTAGTTGGATTCATGATCCTAGTGTAGATATTACCAAATTCCTTTAATGCGAATAAATTTGCAGCATGCTCAGTGCTTTGAAATTGATATGATGTTGTTCTATATATTGGAACAGCAACAGCATTGGTTGCTGGATCACTTCTATAATCACCACCATGTATAGCAATGGTTTCAGGATTATTTCTTTTTTTACTCATTTTTACTCCTTTTTTAGTGCTTTAGCTTTATGCAAGGCGCACAATATAGTTCAAATGCCTACCGAGTTTGTTGAAGATTTCCTTTTTAGCTGTAAGCCCGCAATAGGAACAAATCGGCAATATCAATATAACAAAAAAAAGGCTTAAAACAATATAAATATCAATTTGACTTTGATCTTATTAATAGTATTAATCCTGGCACAATGACAAAATTCCTTAAAAAAGATCAATTATCGTCTAATTGGTATGAAATAGATGCTAAAAATGCTGTAGTAGGCAGACTAGCCACTGTGATATCAAAAATCATTAGAGGTAAAAATAAAACAACTTTTACTCCACATATGGACGACGGAGATTTTGTAGTAGTTAAAAATATCGAACAAATCAAATTTACTGGGAATAAATTTCAGAATAAAAAATATTATCGGCACACAGGTCATCCAGGTGGAATAAAAGAAACTACACCAGAAAAATTGTCAGAAAAAAAACCTGGTGAAGCTTTAAAGCTTGCAGTTAAAAGAATGCTCCCAGGAGGAGTATTGGGAAAAAAACAACTTACTAAGTTAAAAATATATGTAGGAAATGATCATCCTCATTCAGCTCAAAATCCTCAAGTTATACAGTTGGATAAATTAAACTCTAAAAATATTGTACGAAATTAAAATGGAAAATACTCAAACACCAACTAAAGTCCCAAAAATAAAACTGGACTTCAAAGATAGCAAGTATGCAACTGGAAGAAGAAAAACCTCTATAGCTAAAGTTTGGTTAAAAAAAGGTTCGGGTAAAATTTATGTAAATGGTAAACTTTTTAGTGATTATTTTTCAAGTGATAATCATAAAATGCAAATAGTAAGACCCTTTGAACTTATAAATCAAGCAACAGAATTTGATGTAAAATGTAGTGTAAAAGGTGGAGGTCCAACAGGACAAGCAGGTGCAATGGTTCATGGCATTTCTAAAGCTTTAGTTTTATTTGATGAAAAATTAAAATCTACACTTAAAACCGAAAAATTAACCACCAGAGACTCCAGATCAGTTGAAAGAAAAAAACCTGGACGTAAAAAAGCTAGAAGAAGCTTTCAATTTTCTAAAAGATAATTCTTTTTTAACTTTTAACTGTTATAATATAAAATGCCTAAGCTTAATGTACTAATTGCTGGATCAACTGGATATATTGGTGTTCAATTAATAAAATTATTAATTAAACACAAAAATGTTAATATTAAATATCTATGTGGTAATTCATCTGTTGGAAAAAAAATCTCATCTTATGATAATTCTTTAAAGTCAAAAAAGTTACCTAAAATTACAAAATACAATAAAAAATATTTAAATAATGTTGATATTGTATTTACTGCACTGCCAAATGGTGAAGCTCAATTAATTTCAAAAGATTTATCAAAAAAAAATACTTTGATTGATTTAGCTGCAGATTTTAGACTTAAAAACGGTTCAGACTATCTAAAATGGTATAAACAAAAACATAAAGCATTAAGTAATATAAAAAATAGTATTTACTCTTTACCTGAGATATCAGGAAAATTAGTTAAAAAATTTAGCATTATTGGATGTCCAGGTTGTTACCCTACATCAATACTTTTGCCACTTATTCCATTAATTAAAAAAAGATCGATTAATTTAAAGAATATCATTATAGACTCTAAATCTGGATATTCTGGAGCGGGTAGAGGAGTACATAAAAAATTTAAAAACAAAAATTTACACGAATCTCTCAGTGCATATGGTGTAGGTTTTCATAGACATAATTCGGAAATTGAACAAGAATTAAAAAATAACACTTCTTCAAAAATCAATTTTACTTTTACACCCCATATTATTCCAATGTTTAGAGGCATATTAAGTACAATTTATTTGGATTTAAAACCAGGTATTACTTTAAATAAAGTACAAAATATTTTGAAAATATTTCATAAAAAGAATAAATTTGTAAAAATAAAGAGTGTTAACTCTTTTTTGAGTACAAATGACGTTATGAATACTAATTATTGTTTTATCTCTGTCTGTAAAACTAAATTTAAAGATAAAATAATAATTTTATCCGTCATTGATAATCTTATTAAAGGAGGAGCAGGTCAAGCGGTTCAAAATATGAATTTGAAATTTGGTTTTAAAAACAATGAGGGATTATTATGAAAAAATTACCATTATTAATTTTGTTTCTAGTTTTTTCTTGTGCCCCTCTGCAAACTGAGAAAAAGATTAATTTTTCAAAAGATTTAACTTTTGAAGAATTTAAATCAAATTTAAAAGTTTATGTAGATAAAAGTGATTATCCAAATATAGATGAATAAAATAGTTAACATTGCAATTGTTGGTTTGGGTCAAGTAGGTATTTATCTTTACAATGAGTTAAGGTTAAAAAAAAAAGAAATAGAAATAAAAACAGGAAAAAAGATAAATATAGTTGCAATATCTGCAAAAAATAAAAATAAAAAGAGAAAATACAATATTAACAAAAAAATTTTTTATACAAATCCTCTTAAAATTTTAAAAGAAAAAAAGATCGATATTTTATTTGAGTCTATTGGTCAATCTGATGGAGTTTCAAAAAAAATTGTTGTGATGGCGTTAAAAAATAAGATTAATGTTATAACACCAAATAAAGCTTTAATTTCAAAACATGGTAACGAATTGGCTAAATTAGCTGAGAAGAATAATGTAAATTTAGAATTTGAAGCCTCTGTTGCTGGAGGAATTCCAATACTTAGAACGATTAAAGAGGGTTTAGCTACAAATAAGATAAAGAAAGTCTATGGAATCTTAAATGGAACAACTAATTATATTCTAACAGAGATGGAAAATTCAAATCAGACTTTTGATAAAGTCTTAAAAAAAGCTCAAGAACTTGGTTATGCTGAACCTGGTAATCCTAAATTAGATTTGAATGGGTTTGATGCTTTCGCAAAAGTTAGGATTTTATCAGCTCTTGCATTCAATAATCAAATTTCACACCATAAATGTATAATGGAAGGTATAGAAAATATTGATTTAAAAGATATTAAAATTGCAAATCAATTAAATCTTAGAATTAAGTTACTTGGTATATGTGAAATGATAAATAATCGATTATTTGAAACTGTTCATCCATGTTTAGTTAGTAAAGACACATACATAGGTAATGTAAATGGTGTTATGAACGCTGTTATTACGGAGGGAAAACCTGTTGGTGAGAGCGTACTTCAAGGGGAGGGCGCAGGACCAGGACCTACTTCATCCTCTTTATTATCTGATTTATTGTCTATTCTTAGAGGAAATATAAAATATCCCTTTGGAATTTCGTCAAATAAAAGAAAAATCGTGAAGGCTTTTAATAATGATGACTACTCAAATTCTCTTTATTTAAGATTCGAAGTTAAAGATAAACAAGGTGTTTTATCTTCTATAACTAATCGATTGGCTAAATATAAAATGTCTGTAAAAAGAATTATACAAACACCTGATAAAAAAAGAAATTCAGCTACTATTGTCATAATTACCCATAAAACATCAGAAAAAAACGCTAGAAATTGTTTATCAATATTTAGAAAGAACAGAAATATTTTAAAATTTCCAACATTAATTAGACTATATAATTAATGGAAATTTATATTAAAATTTTTGAAGTTATTTTTCCCGTTTTTTTTGTTATTGGCGTTGGTTATTATCTTGGTAAGAAAAACCCTAAATTCGATACTAATTTCATAACAAATTTTGCTGGTAACATTGGTACACCAGCAATGATTTTTTATACTGTAACAACAACTGGAATTACTTTAGATATTTTTATTCATTATTTTATTTATGCTATAATAATGATTGCAGGTTTTGCAATTGTTGGACTTTTGCTTCTTTTTTTTCTTAAAAAGGATTTAAGTATGGAGCTTCCTCCGTTAATTCTACCAAATACCGGTAATATGGGTGTTCCAATTTGCCTTTTTGCATATGGTACTCAAGGGCTTGGTGTTGCTTCTGCTGTAGCTTCTGTAATAATTTTGTTCCATTTTACGCTAGGTGTTTTTTTAGCAAAAAAAAGTTTTTCTTTTGATATTTTAATTAAAAGTCCACCTGTGTACGCTATTATTATATCTGTTTTCTTTTTATATTTTGAAATTGACACACCTTTATTCCTTGAGAACACAACATTCCTTTTAACATACGCAACAATTTTCTTAGTTTTAATGTCATTAGGTATTGCTCTTACTAAATTCAAATTTTCATTAAAAAACTCAATTATTTTATCCTTATGTAGGGTAATAATAGGACCTTCAATAGCATTTGCTGTGATTTATAATTTCGATTTGTCTGGATTGGCTGCAGGTGTTTTACTTATACAAAGCGCAATGCCTAGCGCTATATTGAATTATTTAGTTGGCAGCATGTATTCACCAAAAAAAATTGTTGATAGTGTTGCTAGTACAATAGTTGTTTCAACTTTGATGTCTTTTATAACAATTCCAATTGTTGTATTCTTTGCTTTAAAATACTTTAATTAATCTATATCCTTTAAGTTCATGAAGGCTATAACTTTCAATCTTTTAGCGTGGGTAATGCTTCCAATTATGGACGGATTTGCAAAGTATTTAAGTGCAGACCTTCCTGTTTTACAAATTACATGGGCAAGGTATTTTTTTACAGTTGCATTTACTCTTCCAATTATGTTTTTCTTTTTTAGAGAAAATCTTGTTTGGACAGATAAACCAAAATTACAATTTATAAGAGGTATAATTCTTTTAACAGCTAATGTCTGTTTTTTTTATGCAATCTCAGTAATTTCATTAGCAAAAGCATTAACTTTAGCTTTTGTTGCACCTTTGATTGTTACAGCTTTTTCTCCAATTTTTTTAGGAGAAAAGGTTGGTTTTAGAAGATGGTCTGCTGTAATTATTGGATTTATAGGTTCATTAGTGGTTATAAGACCTGGGTTTGTAGAAATAAACTTAGCAAGCATAGCGGCTCTTGGAACTGGAATAATGTATGGGTTTTATTTAATTATTACTCGTAAATTAAGTACTTCAGATAATCCCTTATTAACTCTTTTATTAACTGGTGTAGTAGGGGCCATAATAGTTTCTATAGTAATGCCATTTGTATGGGTTAACCCTACTTTAAATCAGTGGTCTATGATGGCCGCCATTGGGATTTTTGCATGTATTGGGCATCTATTTCTGATTTTATCTCTAAAATACGCTGATGCATCTAAATTAGCTCCATTTAGCTACTTTGAGATCATTACTAACATAATTATAGGTTATTATTTCTTTAGTGATTTTCCAGATAATTGGACTTTTTTAGGATTATTTATTATTGTATTAAGCGGTATCTATATCTCTAGAAGAGAGAATATGGTTAAAAAAATTAAATAATAGGTATTATTTATTTACTAATATATAAAGTATTACATATATTATTCATTGTAAACTATTGTAATTATTACATTTTTATAAAATTTAGAATTTAATAAGAATTTGATGTATATAGATATTATAAATCTAAAACACAGTTAACTTCAGTTTCAGTACTTAAAATTTTCAACTAAATCTTAAAATATTAAATTATCGTTAGAAATAGGGACTTTTTGAACATAGGAAAAAAGGAAATCTTGAAAAAATGAGGTGTCAAAAAAGCGTTGATATAGTTAGATAGTAAAGCGATGCACTAATTGAATATAGCATTTAAACGGCCAAATAGGGGTCTATTTTAAGCGTAGGCATATTCATGGTACAACTAAAGGGTGAATTATGTTATTTGAGAGAAAATTAAGAAAAAAGATCAAAAAACGTTGATTTTACAGGGTTTTTTAACATAAAAAATCCTTAAAATAAGGCTAAATGGATGCTTTTTCAGATCTAAGTAATTTAAGCTTTTGCTTGATTCCACCTCTTCCAGAGTATCCTCCAAGGGCTCCATCTGATCTAATCACTCTATGACAGGGTATTTTTGGGGCATATGGGTTTTTAGCGCAAGCATTAGCGACAGCACGAGCTGATTTTGGGCTTTTTATGCTAATAGCTACTTGTTTGTAAGTTTTTACCTTACCTTTAGGGATGGTTCTAAGATATTTCCAAACTTTTAATTGAAATTTAGTTCCTTTGAGTATCATTGGTGAAAAACCCCTGTTTCCTTGCACTTTTAAGGGTGCAAAGAACAGTTGTTTTGGCACGTCGTTGATGCGCTACCGCCATGCCTCCCGCCCCACATGTTCAGCGATGCTTTGTGAAGCTTTCTGCCCCCTGGAATTGTACCTCTCGGCTTTTCTCCAATTGGCCAGTTAAGAGTTGCCTCTTAATTCATAATTAACCTAACAAATAGTATTTATTAAATGTATCACTTTTTAGGTGATTCTTAATTTTTTTCTTATTTCATTGTGAATAGTGGGGATAAATCAAGTTTTAAAAAGCAATATGAAATAGCTTAATAAAAACAATATAGCCATTATGCTTAAAAAAATTGTATTAATGCTTTTGCCAGTATTTTTATATTGAATTAAACTCAAAATAATAAAACCAATTGAGCTTATCAAAAACCATACAGCTGGAATTTCACCATCAATTGAACCCATAAATTTATAATTTAAACTATTGACATTAAAAAACACTTGATATATTACTAACGATAATTAATTGTTATCAATAGTAATAATATGAATGAACTAACTACAGATCTAAAATCGCTTCATGAGTCAACTTTAAATAACCTCAAAAGCTCTAAAGCGAACAATACTCTCAGAGCTTATAAATCTGATTTTAAAGACTTTGGAGGCTTTTGTGCAAAATATGGATTAAGTTCATTACCAACTGAGCCAAAAACAGTTTCATTATACCTAACCCATCTCTCTAAAAATTCAAAAATAAGCACTTTAAGACGAAGATTAGTTTCAATAAGTATGGTTCATAAGCTTAAAGGACATTATTTAGACACTAAACATCCGATCATAGTTGAAAATTTAATGGGAATAAGAAGGGTTAAAGGTAGCTTTCAAAAAGGTAAAAAACCTATATTAATCAATCATTTAAAATTAATTATTAATGTAATAAATAAAAAAAAAACTGAGGAAATAAAAAAACTTAGAGATAAATCATTATTATTAATTGGCTTTGGAGGAGGTTTTAGAAGAACCGAACTTATTTCAATTGATCATGAGGATTTAGAATTTGTCCCTGAAGGCCTTAAAATCACAATTAAAAAATCAAAAACTGATCAATTTGGTGAAGGAATGATAAAAGGCCTGCCCTACTTTGCTAATGAAATTTACTGTCCAGTTAAAAACCTTAAAAAATGGTTAGAAATTTCTAAGATTAAATCTGGACCAATTTTTAGAAGATTTTCGAAAGGTTTATCACTAACAGACAAAAGATTAACTGACCAATCCGTAGTTTTATTAATGAAAGAATATTTAAACTTAGCTGGTATCGAAAATAAAAATTTTGCTGGTCATAGTTTAAGGTCAGGTTTTGCAACAGTTGCTGCGGAATCTGGTGCTGATGAGCGAAGTATAATGGCTATGACAGGTCATAAATCAACACAAATGGTTAGGAGATATATTAGAGAGGCGAATATATTTAAAAATAATGCGTTAAACAAAGTGAAATTATAACTAATCAATTAAAAAATGAGTTTTATCAGTCCATCTTTGTTGATATTTATATATTTTATCTTTTTCTCCATAAACAAATAAATAACCAAATTTTTTATCAAATGAAATTAAATCTTTAGAAAAGGTAGGGATACAAATAGGTTTAATATTTGAACATTCAAACTCATCGCTAGAAATATTAACATGAATTTTGTTGATTTTGTTTGGTGTAAAATCAATTTTTTTAAAAATAGGGATGGGAAAATCACTATTATTAAAGTTTGGATCAAGTTTATGTTTATCAATAAGTGTTATTTCTTCATGAATTCTATTTAAACTTTTATAATTAAAAAAAATAATTAATAAAATTAATGTGTAGTTAAGAAACTTTTGACTTAATTTAAAAGAGTTGAATTGCCAATAGCAAAATAGAAAAGAAAAAAAATAGACGTAAGCATATCCACCATATTTAGAAACTGGAAATAAAAATAGCCATAAGATGAAAATAATTGTAGAGGGTATTATCAAAACAAAAGGAACTGTCTCAACATTTTCTTTTTTTTTATAGAAAATAAAAAAAATTGAAAAAAATAATATGCTTAAAACAATTGGTAATATTATTCTTTCAATATCATTATCTTTAGAAACATAATACAAATATTTAATTCTATTCTTTTTAAGATAATCTTCAGGTGATATTAAATCATTATAATCATTTAATCTAAGATACTGTCTCCACCCTTTTGAACCTGCGGTCAAAAAATTTTTTCTATATTCAGTAAGTTCTTTACCATAAGACCATTTATAATATGTGGTAGAAACACATGTTTTTGGTTCAGGATAAATAAAACATCCAGATACAATAAATGTTTTAGCAAAAGAAATTATTGTGAAAATAAAGATAAAAAAACTCAAAATATAATTTTTTTTAAAAAAAAGATATATTTTTTTGATTTCGGTCATAAAAAAGATAATGAAAATGATTATTAGAAAAGAATAAATTTTTAAAAAAAAGGCAAATAAAGAAAAAATAATTAGCTTACCAAACAAAGC
>CACDNT010000014.1 GCA_902554195.1 uncultured Pelagibacteraceae bacterium | reverse complement strand
ATTGATTACAGAAAATAAAGAAATTCCAGACAACTCCTTAGTTATTGGCTCACCAGGAAAAGTTATAAGAGAAATTACTGAAGATGAAAAAAATGCCATTATTGAAAACACAAAACATTATCAAGATAACTGGAAAAGATATTCTAAATCTATATTTTAAATATAATGCCGACTTATACAGTAACAAACTCAAACTTTAATATTTCCTCTAAACAACAAAAAAAATTAGCAGAAGGAATTACTAAAGTTCATAATTTAGTAACTGGAGCAAATACTTATTTTGCTCAAGTAATATTTAATAAAACAAAAAAAAATAATCATTTTATGGGTGGAAAAAAAGTGAAGGAGCCATCTTTATTTTTACTTGGCCAAATTAGAGCAGGTCGATCAAAAGAGGTCAAAGACAAATTAATTTCAGATTTAAAACATGTATTAGTAAAAAATTCCAAATTAGATGAAACCCAAGTATGGGTTTATATTAATGATCTTCCCCCATCTCAAATGATCGAATATGGGGCTGTCTTACCAGACTCTGGCAAAGAGAAAGAGTGGTTTGCAAATTTACCAGTTAAATTAAAGAAAAAATTAGCAGCTATTGAAAAATAATTTAAGGAACTAACCAATCACTTTTGTTTGTTTCTAAATCAAACTTAGCTCTTCGATGTCCTTTTGCTGCAAGATAAAGCCATTCGATAGACTTAATTTTACATTTAATGACAGTAAAGTTTTTATAACCTTCTTCACTTTGTTCCATAGTGTAATCAAAATCTTCTAATTTAGATATCATTCCAGATGTTGGATTTTCTGATGTAGTTCCTGGAGGGCTATCAGTTAAATAACAGCGTCTGCTTATATGTTGAGTTTTTTTCCATGAATCTTCAGTTATAGAATTTTGATTATTAACTTCACATTCCACTTTTACTCTTAATTGAATTTTTTCTTCTTTATCGTAGAAAACTAGAGAGGCATTCTTATTTTTTTTAAGAATATCCACTTTTGGAGATCTTAAATCAGTATGAAATTGTAGTAGATTGTTTGCTCTATCTGATTTACGCAAAACAACAATTCTACCGTCTACTTCATCTTGGTGAGCGCATATGAAAACAGGAATTCTAAATGGTGAACCTCTATTAGTCACAGCATCATCTAACATAGACCAATACTTATTTTGAATCTCTGCTAAATCTTCATAGTATGCTGGCTGCATACTTTACTTTCTAAATCTTTTTATTAAGCTTGAAGTATCCCAACGATTACCACCCATTCCTTGTACTTCACCATAATATTTATCAACAAGTTCAGTGACGGGTAATAATGAACCATTATTTTTAGCTTCTTCCATTGCAATCTTTAAATCTTTTCTCATCCAATCTACTGCAAAACCAAAATCAAACTTATCATCTATCATTGTTTTATATCTATTCTCCATTTGCCAAGATTGAGCTGCACCTTTAGAGATAACTTCAATAACATCTTCCATATTCAATCCAGCTTTCATTCCAAAATTAATAGCTTCAGATAAACCTTGAACTAAACCAGCAATACAAATTTGATTGACCATTTTAGCTAGTTGTCCATTTCCTGGTCCACCAAGTAATTTCATTTTTTTGCTGTAACAATCTATTTTATCTTTTGCTTTATCAAAGTCAGCTTGATCTCCACCGATCATTACTGTTAACGCACCATTCTCTGCACCAGCTTGTCCACCAGATACAGGAGCATCTAATGCACCAAATCCATTTTTTTTTGCATATTCATGTATCTCTCTTGCAATTGTTGCAGAGGCAGTTGTGTTATCAATATAAACAGCACCTTTTTTAATTGTTTTAAATGCACCGTTGTCTCCAAAAGTTACTTCTCTTAAATCATTATCGTTTCCAACACATGTAAAAATATATTCAGCATCTTTTGCAGCTTCAGCTGGTGTATCAGCCACTTTACCTTTGTATTCTTTAATCCATTTTTCAGCTTTGGATTTTGTTCTGTTAAAAACAGTTACATTGTGTCCACCTTTTGATATATAACCAGCCATTGGATAACCCATGACACCAAGACCTATGAAAGCAACATTACAGCTCATAATTTTTTAATATGTTTAAAAGTTTAAGTTTAAAAGTAATTATATTTGGTTTTATATTTACATTTTTTTCTAGTTTTGGACAGAGTTTTTTTCTTGGTCTTTTTAATTCTAGCATACGAGAAGCATTATCTATTACCCAAGGACAATTTGGAACAATTTATGCATCTGCAACTTTGCTTAGCAGTTTTTTGTTAATTTGGGTTGGTAAAAAAATAGATGATATCAATATATTTAAATTTGCATTTTTTGTTACAATACTTTTATCTTTTTCATGTTTTTTCTTCTCAAAGATTTCTTCAATAACTTTTTTGTTTATAGCAATTTTTTTAATGAGATTTTCAGGGCAGGGTATGATGTCTCATACTGCAACAACGACAATTTCAAGATATTTTACAAAATCTAGAGGAAAAGCTTTAAGCACTAGTTGGTTTGGTCTCTCTACTGCTGAATTTATATTACCTGTTTTAATTGTATATTTACTCACTATTACGTCTTGGCAAAATTTATGGATATATATTTCAATATTAGTTTTAATATTTCTTCCAATTACTTCATTTGCTCTAGTTAAAAACTTAAATTTTGAATCTAGGGAAGAGACAAACCAAGAAGAATTTAATCAAAAAATAAAACAATGGAAAAGAATTGAAGTTGTTAAAGACTATCGATTTTATATCGTTTGTTTGAATATGTTAGCTATGCCATGGATTGCAACAGGTGTATTTGTTTATCAATCTTTTATCACTGAGTCTAAAGGGTGGGGCACTTATGTAATTGCACAATCTTTTATGGTTTATTCTGTTTTGTCAGTAATAACTTTATTGGTTGCAGGTTTTTTGATTGATAAATTTACTAGCAGAAAATTACTTATTTTTATGAATATTCCGCTGTTAATCTCAACAATAGTTTTAATGTATTTTGATATTTCATTTTCAGCTTTCTTATTTTTAGGTTTAATTGGTATATCAAATGGACTTGCAAACGTATTAGGCTCCTCAACATGGGCAGAAATTTATGGTGTAAGACACATTGGCTCGATAAAAGCCTTAACTACAGCATTAATGGTTTTTTCAACCGCTTTTGGTACTGCATTATTTGGACTTTTAATTGATACAGGATTTTCAATAGAACAAGTTGCACAAGTATCGTTTATCTATATCGCTATAGCTGCAGTCTTATTATTTTTTGTTAGAAATAAGCTTAATCCTAAGTATTTATAAAATTCTCCTTGATTTTTTAAAGATCACTGTATAGATACTCCGCATGGCTAGAGTAACAGTAGAAGATTGCATAGATAAAGTAGAGAGTCCTTATGAATTAGTGTTAGTTGCTAAAGAGAGAGCAACTCAGTTAAACACTGGAATAGAACCAACTTTAGATAGAGATAACGACAAAAATACAGTTATAGCTTTAAGAGAAATTGCAGAAGAAAATATTAAAGTAAATGAACTTACCGAAAGTGCAGTTTACAAATTAAGAAAGCATGTAGAGCAAGTTGATGATGGTGCTGAAGATGATGAAGATGTAGGCGATGATTTTGAAAGTTTATATAAAGGTGAAATTTCAAAAAGCGGTACACCTATTTTGCCATCTAAGAGAGCAAGAAAAACTCCAGAAAAAATTCAAGTTTCTAATGAAGATTTAGCAGAACTATCTCAAACTGCTAAACCGGATATTGACACAGCAGCAACAGATGAAACAGGTGGTGAGCAAGGGGATGTTTCATTAGATGAAGTAACTGAAACAGAAAATCAAGCTACTGAGCAAGATACTTCAAATGAAGCTGAGAATAATTAAGTAAATTCTTTTAAAATTTTTTCTCTATGTTCGTCTAAATCAGGGATATCACCTCTAGTTTTTTCATCTTTATAAGTAGACATTTTAATTGGATTACCAGCTAACTTGAAATCTCCAATTTCTTTATGAAATGCTTTAACAATCATATTTCTTGCATCTACCTGAGGATTTTCTACTGCTTCTTTAATATTGAATATTGGACCACATGGAATTTTTTCTTTTTCCATATCTTTAACCCATTCACTTGTGGATCTAGAAACTAATTTCTTTTCAAGTATATTTTTAAGTTCATCCATATTCTTAGCTCTAGACGAATTGTTAGAAAATTTTGGATCTTTACTCATTTCAGGCATTGCTAAAAGTTCACAAAGTTTTTCAAATAATCTATCATTTCCAGCTGCTATAATAATGTAACTATCTTTTGTTTTAAAAGCTTCAAACGGTGCAATTGATGGATGACGTGAACCCATTGGTTTTGGAATTTCATTTTTTGCTAAGTAACGAGCTATAGCATTTTCTAAAATTGCTATTTGACAATCTAGCATTGAAACATCTATGTACATTCCTTTACCTGTTTTTTGTCTATCATAAAGTGCCGCGTTAATTCCAATTGCTGTAAACAAACCAGCAGTGATATCACCAATTGATGTCCCAACTCTAGTTGGTTCAGAATTAGGCTGTCCAGTCACACTCATTAATCCACCCATTCCTTGAACAACCATATCGTAAGCAGGTAATTCTTTGAGAGGACCGGTTTGTCCAAATCCAGAGGCAGAAGCATAAATTAATTTAGGATATTTTTTATTTACATCTTTCCAACCGTAACCCCATTTTTCTAAAGTACCTGGTTTAAAATTTTCAACTAAAATATCTGCTTTAGATAAAATTTTATCAAAAATTTTTTTATCGTCACTGTTCTTTAAATTCAGCGCAATACTCTCTTTACCTCTATTCAAAGACATAAAATAAGCTGAGTAATCTTTTATGAATGGTCCAAATTTTCTTGAGTCATCTCCTATTTCTGGGGCTTCAACTTTAATTACTCTTGCACCAAGATCTGATAATATCATTGTGCAGTAAGGACCTACCAATACCCTTGTTAGATCAACAACTAGAAGGTTTTTTAAAGGTCCATCCATATAATTACGTATATCTTGAGTTTTTGTCGACTTGACTCTTATTAATAAGTTCACTTTAATTCAATTATTAAAAATAACAATAGAGGGAAAAAATAATGTTTAAAAAGATATCTTTATATTTAACTTCATTAGTTTTTGTTTTTACTACTATTGGTTCTGCTTATGCGGTTACACTGAAAGCTAGTCACCAATGGCCTGGTACACCAAGAGCTGATGGATCTTATGACCCACGTCACGAAATGGTTCAAATCATTGCTGACGAGGTTAAAAAAGCAAATGTTGGAGTAGATATTAGAATTTACCCAGCTAAATCATTATACAAACCAAAAGAACAGTGGAAACCAATGACAACTGGTCAATTAGATATTTCTGCTTTTCCATTGGCATATGCTTCAAAATTCCATCCAGAATTTGATGCAACTTTAATGCCTGGAACAGTAAAAAATCACGACCACGCATTAAGATTTAATAAAGGTCCAATGATGACTGAAATTAAAAAAATTATTAATGATGCTGGTGTTGTAGTTTTATCTGATGCTTGGTTAGGAGGTGGTTTTGCTTCAAAAACAAAATGTATTAAAAATCCTAGCGATGCAAAAGGTCAAGTTATGAGAGCCGCTGGAAAAGCATTTAACCAAATGTTAGAAGCAGCGGGAGCTGGTATACAAAGTATGCCTTCATCTGAAATTTACACAGGTTTACAAACTGGTGTATTAACAGGTGCTAACACAAGTTCAGGAAGTTTTGTAAGTTACAAAATTTATGAACAAGTTTCATGTGCTACTCCTCCAGGAAAATTTGGTCTATGGTTTATGTATGAGCCAATTTTGATGTCGAAAAAGTCTTTTGATGCTTTAAATTCTAAGCAACAAAAAGCTTTAATGAAGGCAGGAAAAGTTGCTGAGAAATACATGACAGCTCAAGTAGAAAACTTAGATAAAAAGTTTGAAGATGCTTATAAAGCTGCAGGTGTAAAATTAGTATACATGGATGCAAAAGACCATGCTGCATGGGTAGAGATTGCAAAAAAATCTTCTCATAAAGCATTTGCTGATAAAGTTCCAGGTGGCGATAAGCTGATGGAAATGGCTTTAGCAGTTAAATAAAATAATATATAAAGAACCCCTATTTATTCTTATTAAATAGGGGTTTTTTTTATGAAAAAAAAGTATCTTCAATTTTGCGATCTAATCGCTAAAGCATGTGGTGCTTTCGCTGTATTAGCATTGCTCTTATCAATCTTGGTAATCGTTGAGCTTGTTTTTGAAAGATATTTTTTTCAAAGAGCAATTACATGGCAAACAGAACTTGTAACTATGCTATTAGTCGCTTCAACTTTTATAGGAAGTGTATACGTTCTAAGTGAAAAAGCTCATGTGAGCATGGAATGGATTTATGATTTTTTATCCAAAAAAAATATAATTAGGTTAAAAATTTTTACATCTTCTATCAGTTTATTATTTTTCCTAATTTTATTTTATTTTGGATTCTTAATGTTCGAGGAAGCATTTACCAAAAATTATTCAACAGGAACTGTGTGGGATCCACCACTATGGATACCATATTCATCAATGATGTTAGGGGCTTTATTAATGATATTACAGTATATCGCAGAAATTATAAAATTAACTGATGAAGAGGATTTTAAATAAATGGATCCATTAATTATAGCATTAATTGTTGCGGTTTTTACTTTATTGGTACTTTTTTCTGGAATTCCAATTGCATTTGGTTTGAGTTTTGTTTCGATAGCTCTTTTGGTAACTTTTGAAGGTTTTCAAATGCTTGATGTTTTTGCTGAAACATTTTTTGCAGGATTAAATTCTTTTGTTTTACTTTCTATACCAATGTTTATTTTAATGGGTATGGCTGTTGCTAATTCTCCTGCTGGAAAAGATTTATATACAGGATTAGATAGATGGCTTTGGAGAGTACCAGGTGGATTGGTAATTTCAAATATTGGTGCTTGTTCAATTTTTGCAGCCTTAAGTGGATCTAGTCCTGCAACTTGTGCTGCGATTGGAACAATGGGAATACCTGAAATGAGAAAAAGAGGTTACTCCGATCAAATCGCAACAGGAACTATAGCAGCAGGTGGAACTTTAGGAGTTTTAATTCCACCTAGTATTGTTTTGATAGTTTACGGAATCGCAACGGGCACATCTATTGGAAGATTATTTTTGTGTGGTCTTGTACCAGGTTTTATGTTGGCAGGTATGTTTGCGATATGGGCTCTAATACACAGTTATTTTATTGACAAAGATGCAGCAAAAGCTCTAAGAAATAGAGTAAGACCAACTCTAAAAGAAAAACTTGAAGTTTTACCAAGAATTCTTCCTTTCTTAGCGATCATAGCAGGAGTTCTTTATGTACTTTATGGAGGAGTTGCAACACCATCTGAGGCATCTGGAGTAGGTGCATTCTTAGTTTTTGTATTAATAGCTGTTGTTTATAAAATTTATCAGCCAAAGAAGATTTGGAACATTGTTAAAGTTTCTATGAAAGAAAGTGTAATGATAATGTTCATTATTGCTGCCTCATATCTTTTTGCGTTCACTCTTTCACAATTATATGTAACTCAGTCATTAGCACAGAGCATGGTCGATTTAAGCTCTAATAAATGGGTTGTATTCATACTAATAAATATATTTCTTCTAATAGCTGGTTTCTTTTTGCCGCCAGTTGCAGTTATTGTAATGACCTCAGCAATATTATTGCCAGTGATTACTACTTTAGGTTTTGACCCATATTGGTTTGCAATAGTGTTTACAATCAACATGGAGATAGGCTTAATTACACCACCAGTTGGATTAAATCTTTATATTATAAAAGGAATTACCCCAGACGTTAGTTTGTCAGAAATTTTAAAAGGATCTATACCGTTTATGATAATTATGGCTTTAGCTATAGTAATTTTATGTATTTTTCCTGAGATTGTTACATGGCTACCTGATAAAATAATGGGTAAAGACCTTGGATTCTAAAAAAAAAATAAACAGAAAAATATCAGTTGCCCCAATGATGGATTGTACTGATAGACATGATCGTTTCTTTTTAAGACTGATGAGCAAAAATGTAATGCTCTATACTGAAATGGTCGCCACAAAATCTGCAATTCATGGCGATAGAAAAAAAATTTTATCTTTTAGTCCTGAAGAAAAACCATTAGCTCTACAAGTTGGTGGTTCTAATAAAGAGGAGTTAGCAGAAGTAGCTAAAATTGCAGAGGATATGGGTTATGACGAAATTAATATTAATCTTGGTTGTCCTAGCAAGAAAGTTCAAAAAAATAAATTTGGCGCATGTTTAATTAAAGAGCCTGATTTGGTTGCTGAATGTATTAATTCAATGGTTAACGCATGTAAAATCCCTGTTACAGCTAAAACAAGAATTGGTTTCGATGAAACAGAGGAGTTCGATTATTTAAATAATTTTATTCATAAGATGAGGGATGCTGGCTCAAAAACATTTATATTGCATGCAAGGAAAGCAATCTTGACAGGTTTATCTCCAAAACAAAATTTAAACATTCCAAAATTAAACTATAAAATGGTTTATGATATTAAAAAAGAAAATCCTAATTTAGAAATAATTATTAATGGTGGAATCACAAAAGTTGAGGAAATAAATAATCATTTAAAGTTATGTGATGGTGTAATGATAGGTAGATCAATATATCAAAATCCATATTCTTTAATTGAAATTGAAAAAGAAATATTCAAGACAAAGAGTAATCCTACAAGGGAACAAGTTGTAGAAAAACTTTTAGAGTATGCTGATAGAGAAGTAAAATTAGGAACAAAAATTAATCATATCATGAGACATACAGTAGGTTTATATCATGGACAAGTTGGTTCAAAAGAATGGAAAAGATATTTAAGTGATAACATGATGGCAAGAGACTCAGATTTTCAAAAAGCAAAACATATTATGACTATTGTTCAGAATAATGAAAAGGCAATTCAGGCCAACTCATAATGGAAACTTTAGACATAAATGAAATTATAAATCTTTTATTTGTTTTATCTTTAGCAGCATCAGTTGCTGGTTTTATGGCAGGTTTATTAGGAGTTGGTGGTGGTATTATAATAGTGCCTGCTCTTTATTATGCTTTTACTGTTTTAGATTTTGATATTGCAACAAGAATGCATCTTTCAGTTGGTACTTCATTAGCGATTATAATTCCAACTTCTGTCATATCAACAAAAACTCATATGGAGTATGATGCGGTTGATTTTAAACTCATAAAATCCTTTGGTATATTTATTTTATTTGGAGTTATTGGGGGAACATTTTTAGCAGTTAACTTAAAAACACCAGCTTTCGTTTTATTCTTTTCCATTATGGCTTTTATAGTTGGTTTATTCTTTATCTTTTTTAGAGAACAGCTTTTAAAAAATCCAAAAATGATCTCTGACTCAGCTAAAAATATTTCAGGAATTATTATAGGTTTCATATCTGTGTTACTGGGTATTGGTGGTGGTTCATTAATGGTTCCTTTTATGAGAACCTTTGGATACGATATTAGGAGATCAATAGGAACTGCAGCAGGAGTTGGTTTTTTGATTGCTGTATTTGGCACAATTACAATGATTACTGGAGGTAAAATTGTAGATAATATTAATACACCCTACAGTCTTGGATATGTGAATTTACTTGGATTTCTAGTTTTTGTGCCAGTGACAATGATAATGGCTAGAGTAGGCGCAAAAGCAGTTTATAAAATAGATAAAAATATTTTGAGCAAGATCTTTGGAATATTCTTAATTATTGTATCGATCAGATCTTTTTTTGAATACTTATCAATAAATTAATATTAACCAGTTCCCCATTTAACCTTGTTCCAAATTCTCTCATGAAAATAGTAAAAAAAAAGTGGAACTATTGATCCAACACCGAGAATACCTGCACCAGTGAATGTTCCAGTGTATATGTATCCAAAAATTACCCAATAAACAAAAATGATAAATCTCCAAGAAAAAGTTTTAGCTATTGATCTAATTTTTTTATCTGCCATAAAAAAAAGAGGTGACTTCAGTCTCCCTCCATCACCTCACAGATTCAGAATAAATGATTCTTTACAGTTTTATGAACACTTTTTAGTTGAATCTTTCCCTTATTAAATTTTTTGATCGTACTCGCCAATCTTGCCAGTTTTCATTAATGTTTTATCAATGAATTTAAAAATATTTAATTTTCTTTCATTAGAAGTAGGGCTTTCAGTTACTACAACTAATGAGGGTTTATTAGAGGATGCTCTAATTAAACCCCAAGAACCATCTTCAAAAGAAAATCTAACTCCATTTACAGTTATAATCTCTTTTATTTCTTGATTGTCTATTTTAATTTTTTGATCTTTTATTTTTTTTAAATTCCTTTACCATTTCGTCAACTACATTGTATTTTTCCTCATCTTTACAAAAAGGCGCCATTGTTGGTGATTGGTAAGTGGTTGGAAGTTCTTTAATTATTTCACTCATTTTTTTATCTTGATTATTTAATAAGTGACAAACTTGAATTGCTGAATTAATTCCGTCGTCGTAACCGTAACCTAATGGTTCATTGAAAAAAAAGTGTCCACTTTTTTCAAATCCAGCTAAAGCTTTTTCACTATGCACTTTTCTTTTGATATGAGAATGACCTGTCTTCCAATATAAAGTTTCACATTGATTTTTGTTTAAAATTTTGTCAGTTGAATAAAGACCGGTAGATTTTACATCTACAATAAACTTTGAACTTTTATGTGAATTCGATAAATTTCTAGCAATTAATAAGCCTATTTTATCAGAAAAAATTTCGTTTCCCTCATTATCAATTACACCAACACGATCACCATCTCCATCAAAACCAAAACCTATATCAGCATTGTTTTCTTTTACTGATTTGACAATTGCATGAAGCATTTCTAAATCTTCAGGGTTTGGATTATATTTTGGGAAATTCCAATCTAAATTACAGTCTAATTCTACCACCTCACACCCAATTCCTCTTAGTATATCAGGGGCAAAAATCCCTGCTGTACCATTACCACAAGCAACAACTGCTTTTATTTTCTTTTTTAATTTATTTTTACTTATTAAATCCTCTTTATAAACTTTATCAAAATCTTTAATTTGTTTTTCATTACCGTTACCTTCAGTAAAATTTTCATTTAAGGTAATTTCTTTTAATTCTTTCATTTCCTCAGGTGCATGCGTTAATCCTTTTTTGATTCCCATTTTTACTCCCGTCCAACCGTTTTCATTATGACTAGCTGTTACCATAGCAACTGCATCAGCATTTAAATTAAATTGTGCGAAATAAACCATTGGTGATAGAGATAAACCAATATCTTCAATAAAACATCCAGTTGATAGTAAACCCTTTTTTAAAGCTGACTTTATTTTTTCGCTGTATGATCTGTAATCATGTCCAACTATTACTCTTGGGTTTTCTTTTTTAGTATGCTCTTTAATTTGGGTACCTAGACCTTTTCCAAGATTCGTGATTCCCGGCTCATTAATGTCTTTTTCGTAAATCCATCTAGCGTCATATTCTCTAAAGCCGAAGGGGTCTATTTTTATTGATTGAGACATGCTGTTAATTACTTACATTTTTTTCATTTTTATAGTTGAATTTTTTTTTCACTGTTCTATAAATGTTCTGTTGATTTACATAATATTTAGTATATTAACACCAAGCGCACACAACATATAGTTGTTTTCGCTATATTAACAAGATATATTAACAAAAAATGAATAAAATACTATCGCAGGCATTAAAGAAAGCTGTCTCTGAATATAGCCCTGAAATTAAAGAGGTCCAAAAAAATAATAGACCAGATTTATTCTCATTAAATAATGAAACTGAGCTGTTTCAAAATGATAAAGGCATAATAATTAAAATTGACCGATCAAAAGATATAAACCTAACCGATTTTGGTAAAGCAACTTTAAAAGACAGATACCTTGGTCACAACGAATCTTTTCAAGATTTATTTGCGAGAGTAGCTAGCACATATGCTGACGATAATTTGCATGCGCAAAGAATTTATAATTATATAAGTAATCTCTGGTTCATGCCAGCTACACCTGTTTTGTCTAATGGTGGAACTAAAAGAGGATTACCAATTTCATGTTTTTTAAATGAAGCATCAGATAGCTTAGGTGGTATTCTAGATCTTTGGAGTGAAAATGTTTGGTTAGCTGCAAAAGGTGGAGGTATAGGAAGTTATTGGGGAAATTTAAGATCAATAGGTGAGAAGATTGGTAAAGTAGGAAAAACTTCTGGAATTATTCCTTTTATAAAAGTTATGGACTCACTAACTATGGCAATCAGCCAAGGTTCATTAAGAAGAGGATCCGCAGCATGTTATCTTCCAATTGACCATCCTGAAATAGAGGAGTTTATGGAAATGAGAAGACCAACTGGTGGCGATCCCAATAGAAAAGCATTAAATTTACACCATGGTGTTTTGGTTTCAGATGCATTTATGCGAGCTGTAGAAAATGACGAACAATGGGCATTAAAGAGTCCTGCTGACGGAACTATTCAACAAACTATATCTGCAAGAAATTTATGGATTAGATTATTAACAGCGAGAATTGAAACAGGTGAACCTTACATTATTTACATCGATACTGTTAATAGACAAATACCACAACACCATAAGCTAGCAAACCTTACAGTTAAAACTTCAAACCTTTGCAGTGAAATAACTTTACCTACAGGTATCGATAAAGATGGAAGAGATAGAACAGCTGTTTGTTGTTTGTCTTCATTAAATTTAGAAAAGTATGACGAGTGGAAAGATGATCCAGATATGATTGGAGATGTAATGAGATTTTTAGATAATGTTTTATCTGATTTTATTAACAAAGCACCTGAGCAATTTAAAGATGCTAAATACTCTGCTGAAAGAGAAAGAAGTGTTGGTTTAGGAGTGATGGGTTTCCATTCTTTCTTACAGAAAAAAAGAATTCCACTCGAGTCTGTTATGGCAAAGTCATGGAATAAAAAGATTTTCAAAAATATTCATGAAAAGGTAAATCAAGCCTCAAAAGATTTAGCTGAAGAAAGAGGTGCATGTCCAGATGCTGCAGAATATGGTTTCAAAGAGAGATTTTCAAATAAGACCGCAATAGCACCAACTGCATCTATTTCAATAATCTGTGGAGGTGCATCACCAGGAGTAGAGCCTATTGCAGCTAACAGTTATACTCACAAAACTTTATCAGGATCTTTCAATGTAAGAAATAGATATCTTGAGGAAATTTTGGAAAGTCATGGTAAGAATGATGATGAAACATGGTCAACAATAACTACTAATCAAGGTTCAGTTTCGCATCTAGATTTTTTAACTGATTTAGAAAAAGATGTTTTTAAAACTGCTTTTGAATTAAATCAAAAATGGATTATTGAACTAAGTGGTGACAGAACACCATTTATTTCTCAAGCACAATCAGTCAATTTGTTTTTACCAGCAGACGTTCACAAAAAAGAATTACATAGAATTCATTTTGATGCATGGAAAAAAGGTTTGAAAAGCCTTTATTACTGTAGATCAAAATCAATTCAAAGAGCTGAAAATATCAATAATGCTCAATCAACTGATATTACAGCCAATGTATATAAATCTAAAAATCAACAAACTAACGAAGAACCAGAATACGAGGAGTGTTTATCATGTCAGTAGCAGAGAAAATCAAAGTAGAAAAAAAAGAAATTATCCAACCCAAAAAGATGGGTCTTTTAGTAGAAAATCCAGTTTACAAACCATTTAGATACCCTTGGTGTTATGACGCTTGGTTAACGCAACAAAGAATTCATTGGTTACCTGAGGAGGTACCACTTGGTGATGATGTTAGAGATTGGCAGAAAAATTTATCACAACCTGAAAAAAATCTTTTAACTCAAATATTTAGATTTTTTACTCAAGCTGATGTTGAAGTTAATAACTGTTATTTAAGACATTACACAACTGTTTTTAAACCAACTGAGGTTTTAATGATGATGACAGCTTTTGCTGCAATGGAAACAGTTCATGTCGCTGCTTATTCTCATTTATTAGATACTATTGGAATGCCAGAGTCAGAATATTCTGCATTTATGAAATATAAAGAAATGAAAGACAAATATGATTACATGCAAGGATTTAATGTTAATTCAAAAGAAGACATTGCTAAAACTGTTGCAGTCTTTAGTGCTTTCACTGAGGGTCTACAATTATTCGCAAGTTTTGCGATCCTTTTAAATTTTCCAAGACATAATAAGATGAAAGGAATGGGCCAAATAGTTACATGGTCTGTAAGAGATGAAACTCTTCACTGCAATTCTATGATTAGAATTTTTAAAGAATTCATTAAAGAGAATCCGGAAATCTGGACACCAAAATTGAAAAAAGAATTATATGAGGCTTGCAGAACCATTATTGAACATGAAGATGCCTTTATAGATTTAGCTTTTGAAATGGGTCCAATGGAAGGATTAACTGCAAAAGAAGTAAAAGATTATATTAGATTTATTGGTAACAGAAGATTAGTTCAGCTAGGTTTGGAACCAATTTATGATGTGCAAAAAAATCCTCTTGGATGGTTAGATACAATGTTAAACGCAGTTGAACACATGAATTTCTTTGAAGGTCGCGCAACTGAATATTCTAAAGCATCTACACAAGGAACTTGGGTTGAAGCTTTTAGTTAATTATCTTTGATTTAATTGTAAAACTTTTCTGTGCTTGTTACCTTTGTAACTTGCAAGAGGTCTGATCAGTTTATTTGCAGCATGTTGCTCCATTATATGTGCTGACCAACCAGTTATTCTTGAAATAACGAATATTGGCGTAAAGAAGTCAGTATCAAAACCCATCAGGTGATAAGTTGGTCCAGTAGGATAATCAACGTTTGGATGGATGTTTTTTCTCTCAATCATTACTTTTTCAACAATGTCGTAAATTTTTTCAAATTTTTTATCTTTTTTAATTTTTGCTACTTTAGAGAAATATTTTCTCATTGTAGGAACTCTTGAATCTCCACTTTTGTAAACTCTATGGCCAAAACCCATAACAACCTCTTTGTTATCTAGAGCATCATTTATCCATTTAAGAGCATTTTTAGGATCCTTAATTTTGTTCATCATATGCATTACTTCTTCATTAGCTCCTCCATGTAAAGGACCTTTTAAACTTGCTATTGCTCCAGTAATTGCTCCGTGAATATCAGACAAGCTGCTGGTAATAGTTCTTGCAGTAAAAGTTGAAACGTTAAAGCTATGCTCTGCATATAATATTAAAGATACATCAAAGGCTTTAACTATTTCTTTTTGAGGTACTTTTCCAAAACACATGTAAAAGAAGTTTTCTGCTATATTTAAATTTTTTTTGGGTTTGATTATTTTTTTACCTTTTCTAATTCTGTAGAAAGCAGCTAATGCAGTAGGAGTTTTTGCAAGGATTCTAATTGCTTTTCTCATATTTGCTTCAGGAGAGGAATCAGTTGTTTCTTTATCTTCTAAACCCATAATACTTACGGCTGTTCTAGCCACATCCATAGGATGAGATTTTTTAGGCATTTTTTTTATAACTGAGTATAAATCTTTAGATAATTCTCTATTATTTTTCTCTTCTTTTTCAAATTTTCTAAGCTGAATAGTATTAGGTAAATCCTTATTTAAAATAAGATAAGCCACTTCCTCAAATCTACAATATTCACAAAGATCTTGAGCAGCATAACCTCTATAAGTTAGAGAGTTAATTTCAGGCATTACTTTTGAGACTTCTGTTTCGTCTACAACAATTCCTAGTAACCCTTTTTTAATATCATCACTCATTATTCGTGACCATCGGTGTTAAAGTTATAAATTTTTTCATCTAAACTATTATATTTCTCGTAATCCACAAGATCATATAAACGTTTTCTAGTTTGCATTTTATCAATAATATTGTTTTGGTGTCCATTTGCATAAATGTCCCTCAAACCATCCTCAACGTTTTTCATTGCTAACCTTTGAGTTGTAACAGGATAAATAACGATGTTGTAACCCAGTTCTTCTAATTGTTTATAATTTAATAATTTAGTTTTTCCAAATTCAGTCATATTGGCTAACAAATAACACGATAATTCTTTTCTAACTTTTTCAAAATCCTTTTCATCATGAAGCGCCTCAGGAAAAATAATTTCTGCTCCGGCATCGATATAAGCCTTGCATCTCTCGATCATTTTATCAATACCCTCTACACTTTTTGCATCGGATCTTGCAATAATCTTAAAATTTTCGTCTTTTTTTGCAGAAACACATTCTTTAATTTTTTTCACCATTGCATCTGTGGATATCAATTCTTTATTATCTAGATGTCCACATCTTTTTCTTTCGATTTGATCTTCTAAATGAACTCCAGTAATTCCAAACTCTTCAAAAGTTTCTATAGTTTCTTTACATGATTTAAATCCTGTATCTATATCTACAATTGTAGGAAGATTTGTAACTCTAGAAATTAAGTACGACCGCGTACTAACATCTTGCAGTGTGGTTAATCCAATATCAGGAAATCCAAGATCATTTGCCATAACACCTCCTGAAACATAAACAGCATCGTAACCAATCTCCTCAATTAATTTTGCTGTTAAAGGATTATAAGCACCAGGAACTCTTAATATTTTTTTAGATTTTAATTTATCCGTAAAATCTTTCCTTTTTTGTATTGGTTCTTTTTCGACAAAATGCATTAAAAAATTCCTTTTTTTAAATTTCGTTTAATTTTGTTCTTTTTAACAACAATATTCAATCTATCTAATTGACCTGACTTTAGTTTTCTTAAGTTTTGCGCTGTTTTTAAAAATCTTTCTATTTCTTTTTTATCTAAAATATTCTCGGTAAGTGTTAAAAATTTGTTTATATAGTTTTTTCTTTTGAATGGTCTTGAGCCATAAGGATGAGCATCTGCAACTCCTTGTTCTTCAGTAATTTTTTTTCCATTTTTAAGGGTAATTGTGACTTTTGCACCAAAAGCTTTTTTTCTGGGGTTTGGGTCATGATATCTTTTGGTCCATTTTTTATCCTCATGTGTTTTGATTGATCTCCATATCTTAATTGTACTTTTTCTTTTTGCTCTGGCTTTCGAATAAGATTTTACATGATGCCAACTACCATCTTCTAAAGCTACAGCAAATATATACATTATTGAATGATCTAACGTTTCTCTACTTGCATTTGGATCCATTTTTTGAGGATCGTTTGCACCTGTACCAATCACATAATGAGTATGATGACTGGTATAAATATCAATTTTTCTTATTTGATTAAGATTAGATATTTTCTTTTTAAGTTTTTTTGCAAGATCAATTAATGCTTGAGATTGATATTCGGCAGAATATTCTTTAGTGTAAGTTTCAAGAATAGCTTTCTTAATCTCGTTTTTTTTTGGAAGTGGAACTCTATATAAAGCTTTTTTTCCATCCAAGATTCGTGCAATAACACTATCTTCACCTTCATAAATTGGACTTGGAGCACCTTCACCACGCATAACTCTATCTACAGCCTCGATTGCAAGTTTACCGGCATGCGCTGGGGCATAAGCTTTCCAACTAGAGATTTCACCTTTTCTAGACTGTCTTGTTGAGATAGTTGTATGTAGAGCTTGTTGAACAGCTTGATAGATTGTTTCTGTATTTAGTCTTAACATCGATCCTATTCCAGCAGCAACACTTGGTCCTAAGTGAGCGATATGGTCTACTTTATGTTTATGTAAACAAATTCCTTTAACTAAATTAACTTGCACTTCATAGGCAGTAATTATCCCTCTTAAAAGATCTAATCCACTTTTTTTATTTTGTTGTGCAACACTTATAAGGGGAGGAATATTATCACCAGGATGACTGTAATCAGCTGCTAAAAATGTGTCATGAAAATCAAGTTCTCTTACAGCTGTTCCATTGCTCCATGCTGCCCATTCACAATCAAATTTTAATTTATTATCAACTCCAAATAATGTTGCACCATTTTTTCTTAAATGCCTCAGGGCCATCTCTCGGGATGAAATAACTGGACGTCTATTTAAAGAAGCTATCGCTACTGAAGCATTATCAATAATTCTATTAATCACCATCTCTATCGCTTCTTTATCTAACTTTGCATTATCACTTGCAATCTCTGCGATTTTCCAAGCCAGCTGTTTTTTTTTGGGTAAGTGAACTTTAGATGGGAAAACTTTTACGTTATGTATGATCAAAATAACTCCTAATTGAAAACTGTTCTAATAGTTAAAAAAAAATAATCAATATTAAAGATATTTTGTTACAATTTTTTCAATACCAATGAAGTCTTTTATTAAGTGATTATGGTAAATTTCAGTTGTATTTTTTTCTGTATAACCATCCTCAAGTAAAATAACTGGAATTCCAGCAGCTTTTGCGGCGTTAGCATCTGTTTCACTATCGCCAATCATTAGAGTTTTTTTAAGGTCCCCATCTAAAATTTCAACTACAGACGTTAAGTGTCTTGGATCAGGTTTACAATAATCAAATGTATTGTGACCTGCTACATATTCAAAAAAATCATAAATTCCAATTTTTTTTAAAAGATCAATTGCTAGATGTTCTTGTTTATTTGTGCAAACACCCATTGAAATTTTTTTTTCTTTTGACCATATTAAAAAATCTTTAACTCCATCAATTAATTTACTTTCATTTACAATATTATTTCCGTAATACTCTACAAATTCTTTGACCATTTCTTTTTTAATTTTTTCATCCTGGACTTTTCCAAATTCTTTTTTTGCCTGACCCCATATAGATCGACCAAGCATTGCACCAGCACCTTGACCCACCAAGTTTCTTATTTCCTCAGTAGACTTGGTTGGATATCCAAATTTACTCATAACATGATTGTGGGCCCTCATTAAGTCGGGAGCTGTATCCACTAAAGTGCCATCTAAATCAAAAAGAATTGTAAAAATTTGTTTCATAATTAAAAGTATTTTTAAGAAATATTTTGTGAATTAAGAAAGGTATATACTTATTGTAAGTAATTTTCTAGATGAAACAGTTACAAATAAACAAGCTACAGAATTCATTAAGAAATAAATTTTTGAAATCAAAAGTAAATATGATTGCTCCAGAAACAATCTATTTTTCTAAAGATACAAAAATTGGAAAAAATGTGACTATAGAACCATATGTAGTTATTGGATCAAAAGTGAAGATTGGTAACAATGTTATTATTAAATCTTTCAGTCATTTAGAGAATTGTAAAATCGAAAATAAAGTTGAAATAGGTCCTTATGCACGAATAAGACCTGGTACCACTTTAAAGGAAGGATCTAAAATTGGAAACTTTGTTGAAATTAAAAAAAGTACTCTTGGAAAAAAATCTAAGGTAAATCATTTAACTTATATTGGCGACACCTCAATTGGTAAATCAGTTAACGTTGGAGCGGGGACAATTACGTGCAACTACGATGGGATAAAAAAATATAAAACTACAATAAAAGATAATGTTTTTATTGGCTCTAACTCTTCTTTAGTTGCCCCAATTACACTTGCAGAAAATAGTATAGTTGGAGCAGGATCAGTAATTACCAGGAATGTAAGTAAAAAATCTCTAGCGCTCAATAGAAGCCAACAATTAGAGGTAAAAAATTATAAAAGAAAATCTAAATAATTATGTGTGGCATTATTGGAATAAATAGTAATAGACCTGTTTCATCAACAATTATCAGTTCTTTAAAAAAATTAGAATACAGAGGATATGATTCAGCAGGTATAGCAACGCTTTCAAAAAATGAAATTAACGAAGTTAAATCTGAAGGGAGAGTTGATAATCTTGAAAATAATCAATTAGTTCAAAAAATGGAAGGAACCATTGGTATAGGACATGTTCGTTGGGCTACACATGGACTGCCAAACAGTATTAATGCTCATCCTCACTCTTCACAAAATGTTTCAGTAGTACACAATGGAATTATTGAAAATTCTACATTACTAAAAAAATTTTTGGTAAGCAAGGGTCATAAATTTAAGTCACAAACTGATACTGAAGTGATTGTGCATTTGATTACAGAAAATTTAAAAACCGAAAATATTGTTAATTCAATTAAAAAAACTCTAAAATCTCTTCATGGTAGTTTTGCGCTAGGTATAATATTTAAAGATCAACCTGATTTAATTGTTGGTGCAAGAAGAGGCTCTCCATTAGCTGTGGGGTATGGTCCAAATGAAAATTATTTAGGCTCAGATTCATACGCTCTAAAGGCGATGACAAATAAGATTACTTATCTTAATGATGGTGAATTTTGTATTATTAAAAAAGATCACGTTGAATTTTTTAATGAGGATGGGGATAAGATAAATAAAAAAGTTTTAGAATTATCTCTAGAGGATGAAAAATATGACAAAGGTGATTACAAACATTTCATGGCTAAAGAAATAGAGGAACAACCGACAACATTAAAAAATGGAATTAATGAATATGTAGATACATTAAATAATGATATTAATATTTATAATTTTCCTTGGAAAATAAATGAAATTTCCTCAGTAACTTTAATTGGTTGTGGAACAGCCTATCATTCTTGTTTACTTGCAAAATACTGGTTCGAAGAATTAACTTCATTAGATGTTAATGTAGATATTGCGTCAGAGTTTAGATATAGAAAAAACAAATTTAAGAAAGAGACTTTATATATATTTGTATCTCAATCTGGTGAAACAGCAGACACTTATGCAGCATTAGATTTGTGTAATCAAAATGATATGAAAACATGTGCTGTTGTAAATGTCATTGAGAGCTCTATTGCTAGAGACTCTAAATTTGTTTTACCAATACATTGTGGGACCGAGATAGGGGTTGCCTCTACCAAAGCTTTTTTGGGTCAAATCCTTATTTTATACATTTTAGCTTTAAAAATAGGATTATTAAGAAAAGATTTAAAAAAAGAGTTATTTAATGAAAAACTCAAAGATCTTAAATCTCTTCCTAAATTAGCAGAAAAGACTTTATTAACCGATAATAAGATACAGACAATATCTAATACCTTTAATGAGGCCAAAGGTTCAATGTTTTTAGGAAGAGGTTTTTCTTTTCCAATAGCATTAGAAGGTGCATTAAAATTAAAAGAATTATCTTATATCCATGCTGAAGGTTATCCAGCTGGGGAAATGAAACATGGACCACTTGCTCTTATCGAAGAAGGAATGCCGGTAGTTGTATTAGCACCGAGAGACAATTATTATAAAAAAACTATTTCTAATATGCAGGAAGTTATTGCAAGAGGAGCAAAAGTTTTGTTAGTAACAAATAAAAGTAGTGATGAGGTGGTTTCAGAAAATATTTGGGAAAAAATAGAAGTTGAAAGTGCTAATGGTGACCTTTTACCCTTTCTTTTAACAATACCTTTACAAAAATTAGCTTATTATTCAGCTCTCAAAAAAGGATTTGATATAGATAAGCCTAGAAATTTAGCTAAATCAGTAACCGTTGAATAATAGAAAAACTCTGATACAACAATCTTGAGTTGAATATGAAAAATTGGAAAGTAAATAGCTGGAGAAAGTATCCTGTCAAACACATACCAACGTATGGTGATGAGAAGGAGCTTAATAGTGTTTTAAACAAATTAAAAACATTTCCACCACTTGTATTTGCAGGTGAGACAAGACATTTAAAAGATCAATTATCTAAAGTAGTTGATGGCAAAGCTTTTTTATTGCAAGGCGGTGACTGTGCTGAAAGTTTTGCAGAATTTCACCCTGACAATATAAGAGATACTTTTAAAGTAATTCTTCAAATGGCTTTGGTGATGACATACTCTGCGTCTTTACCTATTGTAAAACTTGGAAGGATTGCTGGACAGTTTTCTAAACCAAGAAGTGCTCCAACAGAAAAACAAGGTGATGTAGAATTACCAAGTTATTTAGGTGATAACATTAATGCAATAGACTTTAATGAAAAAGCTAGAAGACCTGATCCAAAAAGAATGTACAAAGCGTATTCTCAATCAGCTTCAACTCTTAATTTACTTAGAGCATTTTCAAAAGGTGGTTTTGCGGATTTGAACAAAGTTCACTTATGGAATTTAGATTACATTAAAAAAAGTCCTCAAGCAAAAAAATTTAAAGACCTAGAGGACAAAATTGCAGATGCACTAGCTTTTATGGAAGCATGTGGGATAACTTCAGACTTTAATAACAGATTATACACTGTAAATTTTTGGACATCACATGAAGCGTTGCACTTACCCTTTGAAGAAAGTATGACTAGAGTAGACTCTACCACTGGTGAGTACCATGATACATCTGCTCATTTTGTCTGGATTGGTGATAGAACAAGACAATTAGATGGTGGACATGTTGAATTTTGTCGAGGAATAGAAAATCCAATTGGAATAAAGTGTGGTCCTACTTCTAAACCTGAAGAGATTGCAAAAATTTGTGAAGTGTTAAATCCAAAAAATGAAAAAGGCAAAATAACTTTAATTTCAAGATTTGGTCATCAAAATGTAGAAAAGTTTTTGCCTAAGTTAATAAGACGAATAAAAAAAGAAGGTCTTAATGTTATTTGGTCATGTGATCCAATGCATGGGAATACAATTGTATCAACTACTGGTTTTAAAACGAGACCATTTAACAATGTTGTTAATGAGGTCAAAAATGTTTTTGGTGTTCATCAGTCTGAGGGATCTTACGCAGGTGGTTTACATGTTGAAATGACCGGCCAAGATGTGACAGAGTGTACAGGTGGAGCTAGAAAAATATCTGATGCTGATTTATCAAGTAGATATCACACTCATTGTGACCCAAGATTGAATTCAGACCAGGCTTTAGAATTAGCCTTTTTAATTTCTGATGAGATTAAAAAGAATAGCAGCTATTCTAAAAATGCTATTCAAGCGGCATCTTAAGCTATTGCATAAAATTTTAAGATAGTTAGATATTTGACATGCTACCATCAGAAAAAGTAAAATTTATCTCTAATTGGATCAAAACATACGTTGATCAAATGCCAAACAAGGCACAATCATTAGTCATTGGAATATCTGGTGGTATAGATTCATCTGTTTCAAGCACTCTGAGTGCGATGACAGGGATTAAAACCATTGTTTTAACAATGCCGATTAAACAAAAAGAAAATCAACATGATCTTAGTTTGAAGCATCAACAATGGTTGGTAAAAAATTTTAAAAATGTTGAAGCGCATACCTTAAGTTTAGATAAACTTTTTGAATCATTTTCAACAACCCTAAATAAATTTGATAATGAACATGGTTTTGCTAACTCTAGAGCTAGACTTAGAATGACTACTCTTTACCAAGTTGCAGCAGCAAATAAAGGTATTGTAGTTGGAACAGGAAATAAAGTAGAAGATTTTGGAGTAGGTTTTTATACAAAATATGGAGATGGTGGTGTTGATATATCTCCTATAGCAGATTGTAATAAAACTGAAGTGTGGGAACTTGGCAAAGAATTAGGTATATTAAAAGAAATTATTGATGCTCCACCAACCGATGGATTATGGGATGATGGAAGAACAGATGAAGGTCAATTAGGATTCAATTATTCAGAACTTGAAGACGCAATGGGCAACCCAAATTCGCCTCACAGAGAACAATACGAAAAAATTAGAAATCAAAACTT
>CACDNT010000013.1 GCA_902554195.1 uncultured Pelagibacteraceae bacterium | reverse complement strand
AATTTTTTTAATATTAAATTTAAAAATCCAAAAAGTGCAAAAAATTTTATGGAAAATAAAAAAGTAAAGTACAAAAGAATAAATAATTCTGAGAAATATATATTGTCTAACCTTGGCAAAGAAATTTATGAAAAATTTTATAAAAATTATACGATAAAGCAATGGGGAAAACATCCAAGTAAGATTAGCCATAAAATAGCTGGAAGGATTCCCATACGATATAATAGAAATAATGAATATGTGAATGAAAAGTTAAAAAAAATGCCCAAACGTGGATACACAAAAATGTTTGAAGCTATGTTAAAAAATAAAAATATAAACGTTTTGTTAAATACTGATTTTTTTGAAATTAAAAATAAAATAAAATATCCAAAATATACAATTTATACAGGCCTTCCAGATAGATATTTCAATTATAAGTATGGAAAACTGAAGTGGAGATCTTTGAAATTTAAATTTAACACTTACAAAAAAAATTTTTTACAAAGTTGTGTCCAATATAACTATCCCAACAACTATAAATTTACAAGAAAAGTAGAGATAAAACATGTAACTAAACAAAAATCTCCATACACCGTTATTTCTAAAGAGTATCCCAATTCATTTGGTGAACCTTTTTACCCTATTAATGACAAGGAAAACATTAAAGTGTATGAAAAATATAAAAATTTAATTTCTAAACTTGCAAAACAAAATATCTTTTTTGAAGGAAGATTAGCTACATACAGATATTTAAATACAGATGAAGTTATCGAACAAGCATTAAAATTATTCGACAAAATTAAAAAGAAAATTAAATGAGAAATTTAATAGTTGTAACAGGAGGTGCAGGGTTTATAGGAAGCAACTTAATAAAGTTTTTGACTAAAAAAACAAATCAAAAAATTATATCGATTGATAATTATTTTTCTGGTTCAAAAAAAAATCATATTTTACATAAAAATGTTAAATACATTAATGGTGAAAATTTAAACATATCAAAATTACTTAAGAAATATAAAAGAAAAATAAAAATTGTTTTTCATTTTGGTGAGTTTTCGAGAATTTTTAAAAGCTTTAAATATATCGATAGATGTATGTATTCTAATTTAATGGGCACTTATGAGGTAGTGAAGTTTTGTTCACAAAATAAGATTAGAATTATTTATTCAGCTTCCTCAAGTAAATTTGGAAATAAAGGAAAAGATGAGCATCTATCACCTTACTCATGGACTAAATCAAAAAATATTGAATTAATTAGAAACTATAGCAAATGGTATGGCTTAAAATATGAAATATTATATTTTTATAATGTTTACGGCAAAGGACAAATAAGAGACCATGAAATGGCAGCAGTTATAGGTATATTTGAAAGTCAATATTTAAAAAATGAAAAGTTGACAGTTGTAAATCCAGGCAATCAAAAAAGAGACTTTACCCACATAGACGATATTGTTGGAGGTTGTTACTTAGCGTGGAAAAAAGGTAGACAAGATGATTATTTAATTTGTTCGAATAAAGAATATTCAATTTTACAAGTAGCAAAAATGTTTAAAAGACCAATTAAATTCATTCCTAAAAGACCAGGTGAAAGATTAAGATCAACCAAAACTAATAAAAAGTCCTTACTGCACCTTGGATATAAGCCACAAAAAAATATAAAAGATTACATTAAAAATTTTATATCAAACAATTAAACTAATTTTTTTAATTTTGATCTAATTAAATACAAAATAAGCTTTAAATAAAATTTTAAAAATCTGTAGTGTTCGTTAATGCTATAATACTTAAAATATTTTTTATAAAAAATAATTTTCGATTTTAACAATTTGTAATAATTTTGAGAATATCTACCACCGTGAATTTGATAATATACATTTCTTTCTTTAATAAAAACATATTTAAAGTTTGCTAAATTTATTTTTAAAAAAAAATCCTTATCTGCACAAGGGATTGAAGTATCAAATCCACCCACATGATCAAAAGCTTCTTTTTTAACTATGATATTTGATTGAAGCATTCCAGGATTATGTATCAAGTAATCATTAATGATAAAACTTGCTGGGATGATTTTTCCATTTTCACATTTATTTTCATCAACATAATTGAAATAGTTAGAAACAAAAATTCCTGCATCTAGATTATTTTTTATATAATTTTCTATATTTTTCAAATAATCTTTAGACCAAAAATCATCGTCATCTAAAAAGGCAATATATTCTCCGGTCGCATGTTGCATCACCCAATTTTTTGCAAAATATTCACCTTGAGAACTTTTATTTTGAAAATATTTCACACTAATTTTGTGAGAATTATTTTTAAACTTATTTACAATTTCTTTGCATTTTTCACTTTTTTCGTCATCAACAACTAATACCTCTGAAATATTTGACTCTTGCAATAAAACATTTGTTAAAGCTCTCTTTAAAAAATTATGTCTCTTATAAGTTGGAATTACTACAGAAAAAGATATCATTATATAATTTATATGGTAATTAAGTTTTATATATAACTTCTTATGAAAAACAAATAAATTTTAATTATAAAATTATTAAGACATTTATCTGTTAAGTGAAAAAAAAAATTTTAATAATCCCAGTTGAAATATTTGCAAGAGAATTAATTTCAAAATTATTGATTGCTAAATATGCAATTCAAAATAATTTTATAGTTTATTTGGGTTCACATAATTCAATTAAACTTTTATTAAAGTCAAAAAAAAATAAAAGCGGAGTTATAATTTGCAAAGGTGGAGTCAGCAAAGACTATCTTAATTTGATAAAAAAAAAAATATCTTACCACATAGTTTTAGATGAAGAGCTTGCACCAGAAAGAGATAATTATAAAGACAATATTGAATTTAGATTTGATTTGGAAAATAAAAAAAATATATCCTATTTTTTAGTCTTAAATAACAAGATAAAGACTATCGCAAAAAAAGTTTTTTCTAAAAACCAAACTCAAATCTATTCTTTTGGCTGGCCAAGATTTGACTTATATAAAAAAATAGTAAAAAAAATTTTTGAAGACGATATAAATAAGATAAAAAAAAAATACAATAATTTTATTTTAATAAATTCTGATTTTTTTTATACTGATTTTAAATCAAATAATGAAATAGATAGAGAAATTAAAAAACTAAAAAATATTGGAAAAGAATATTACAATTCAAAAAAGCAGATAAATGAAAGAATAATAACTGAAAAAAAAAGATATAAAAAACTTAAAAACGAATTTAATTTATTTATAGATAAAGTTAAACAGATTTCAAAAGTAAGCAAATTTAAGTTAATTTTAAGAAGTCACCCAGCAGAAAATGAAAACAATTTCAAAAAGATATTTTCGAATAATAAAAAAATAATTGTTAAAGCAGGAAAGGATGATGTAACACCATATATTATGGCATCCAAAGGAGTTTTACACAAGGGATGCACCACAGGCTATCAAGCAATTCTTCTTGGAAAAAAAATTGGTTTTATAAAACTTGGAGTTTATACAGATAAATTAGTTAAATATAAAAAAATATTATTAAGGAAGTCATTTAAAATTAATAACCAAAAAGACTTTTTAAAATGGATTAGTAATGAAAAAGATTCGAATAGTTCTTTAAAATTATCTCAAGATATCAAAAAAGAATTAAATATCGATAAAGAAATAGCTTCAAAAAAAATAGTGAATTTCATAAAAAAACTCAATCTTTTAAATGAAAATAACTTGAATATAGGTTTTTTGGAATATCTAAGGATATTTTTTTTAGATTTATTTATTTTATTTTTTAAAAAAAAAACATATTTTGAAAAAAATAATTTCTTTTTAAAAGAATTTGATTTTAAACAAAAAATTTTGTCATTATCTCATTTTAATCGTGATAAATTAAGTGTGAGATTCTTAACAAAAAACTTGGTTGAATTACGTTATGATTAAGGTTTTAAAGAAATAATATGAAAATTATGGTTACAGGTTCAGCTGGATTTATTGGCTTTCATATAACTAAATATTTGATTGAAAAAAACATTCGTGTAATAGGTATCGATAATTTGAATAATTACTATTCTGTATCTTTAAAAAAAAAAAGATTAAATGAACTCAAAAAAATTTCTAAAATCAAAAAAAACGCTAAGTATAAATTTTATAAAGTCGATATATCAAATTATAGAAAATTAAAATCTTTGTTTAAAAAATATAAATTTGATTATGTGATTAATCTTGCTGCGCAAGCTGGAGTAAGATATTCTATTATTAAACCAAGCGCATATGTAAAAAGCAATTTAATAGGCTTTTCAAATATTTTAGAATTGTCTAAAAAATTTAAAATTAAACATTTAATATATGCTTCTACAAGCAGCGTATATGGAAGTAATAAAATTTTACCTTTTAAAGAAAGTCAAAAAGTAGACCATCCAATACAATTTTATGCAGCCACTAAAAGAGCAAATGAATTAATGGCACATAGTTACAGCTCTATGTTTTTATTACCAACCACAGGTTTGAGATTTTTTACAGTTCATGGTCCGTGGGGTAGACCCGATATGGCTCTGTATAAATTTACAGACAGGGTTAGTAGAAATAAATTTGTTGAAATATATAATTATGGAAATCACACTAGAAGTTTTACTGACATTGATGATGTAGTTAAAAGTATTTATAAATTAATAAAAAAAACCCCAAAGAAAAACAATAATATCAAATTAAATTTAGAACCACATACAAGCTCAGCTCCTTTTAGAATACTAAATATTGGTTCAAACAAAAGGGTTAATATAGTTCAATATTTAAATAAAATTGCAAAGAGTATGAATAAAAAAGTAAAATTAAAATATACATCAAAACAAGTAGGAGATGTTGAACATACTAGCGCTAACTCTAATCTGCTAAGAAAGTTGACAAAATTTAAAGTATCAACAAATACTGAAAAGGTTATTAAATCTTTTGTAAGTTGGTATCTAAAAAAAAAATACTGACGTAATCATTGTTATTTGATTTTTCCATTATGCATTTGATAAGTTAGATCAAATTTTTTAAGTAGTTTATTGTTATGAGTAATAAAAAAAATTGTTTTTTTTTGTTTAAATTTACTAATTAAATCAATGACTTTTTCCTCATTTTTTTCATCTAGGGAGCTGGTAGGTTCATCAAGGATTATTATTTCTGGATTTAAAAACATCGCTCTTGCTATACTTATTCTCTGTTTTTCACCTCCAGAAATATTTTTTTCATTTTCTCCAATTTTTTTGTTATCTCTTTTTTCTAAATTTTCACTTAAATTAGTTAATCCACAATCCTCAATTAATTTCAGATAAATTTTATTTTGCTCAGGATTTAATCTTGTATTTCCTGTTATATTTTGCATTAGCGATGCGTCTATTAATTTCGGATTTTGCCCAACGTAACCAACGCCTAAATTAAAATCATTTTTATTGTAATCAAAAATTTGGTCGTCAATTAAAATTCTACCAGAGGACGGTTTAATTAATCCGCATATAAGATTTATTAATGTAGATTTACCAGAACCACTCTCTCCAATAATTCCAATTAATTGATTTTTTTTAAATTTGCAATTAATTTTCTCTAAAATTTTTTCTCCCCCAGGTGCTTGATAGTTAAGATCAATCAATTCAATTTGTTTTGTAAAACTTATTTTTACGCTAGTATTTTCAATGAACGTTCTTGATATTTTTAAGTCCTCATACACTTGATCTAAAACTGGTTTCCCAAAGCTTATGGCCTGCATACCTTGAAGAATTCTTGCGAATGAGGGAATTAAACGTAAGGATGTTGCTGCATAAAGAGCAAGCAGAACCAATAAATTAGATGTGCTTTCAAAAGTGTGAATACCTATTAAAAAACTAAAACATATTACTAAGCCTAAAACTAATTCAAAAATTATTTTTGGTAGTGTATTTAAAACAGCTATTATCCTTGAATTATTAAGCAAGTTAAACAAATAAAATTGATAATTTTTAATATAAATTTCTTTATTTTTTGATACTAGAATTTCTTTTAAGACACTAAATATTTCTAAGAGTTTTTTAGTCATCGTCTGAGCACTTTGTAATCGTTTTTCAGACGCAATTTTTACTTTCTTTTTAGTTAAAAAATTTATTATTATTCCTACAAGAAAAGTTATAAAAAATATAACAAGCGTAGCTTTGTAATTATAAATCATTAAAAAAGTGAAAATTGATAGAATCAATAATATTTCTGATGAAATTTGTATTAAAGGAATAATAAGTTTTGACACCAATATTGCTGCTTCATAAGAAATAAGCCTAATAAGTTTTGAGCTATCATTCTCTAAATGAAACTCCCAATTTCTCGATAAATAGTAATTTAATAACCTTGTTTGAAAAGATATTTCAAATCTATTTTGAATTTTTTGAGTAAAATTGATTATAATTATTTGAAGTAAAAATTTTATAATTAATATTATAAGTAAAAATATTACAGAGTAAGTAATAAATTCTTTTTTATCTATACTGCTTGAGTTTGGAAAATATTTTATGAATAATTCATTATCTTTTATTAAATCAAAATCGATTAATGTTGAAACTAGAGGAATAATTGATCCTATTGTGATGGTCTCCACAACAACACTTCCGATGGTTAAAAGAAAGAATAAAAAAATCGAAGTGGTTAGTCTTTTATCTGTGATAGTTGCAATTTTTTTTATGATACGCATTTTTAAATTTTTATTACACTATTGCGAAAAAAAATTAAAAACAAAAAATTTGTATTTAATCATTAAAGTGGTATATCATTTCGAAAAATAATCAAATTTTTATTAATATTAATGCAAAAAATCTACATAAGACCTTGTGTAATAGGGTTAGGATATGTTGGTTTGCCAATTTATATAAGACTACAAAAAAAATTTGATGCCATTGGATTTGATTTATCTAAGGATAGAGTTAAAAGTTTAAAAAAAGGAATTGACTTAAATAAAGAACATTTGAAAAAAGAGATTTGTTCAAATAAAAAATCTTTTGTAACAGATAAGATCCAAAAAATAAAAAATTGTAATTTTTATATAGTTTGTGTTCCCACACCGATTACTAAATCAAATAAACCTGATTTAAAAGCTTTACTAAGTTCTTGCAAAATTCTAAGCAAAATTCTTAAAGAAGGGGATATAATTTTTTTTGAGTCTACAGTTTATCCAGGTGTAACCGAAAATATTTGTGCAACATACTTAGAAAATAAAACTAAATTGAAAATGAATAAGAATTTTTTTATAGGTTACAGTCCTGAAAGAGTAAATCCTGGGGATAAGCGACATTCAATCGAAAAAATCTCCAAAATTGTTGCTTACAATACTAACATCAAGAAAAATATTAATATAATAAAACAGGTATATAAAAGCATAACTAATAAAGTAGTATTAGTTAATAAAATTAAAGAGGCAGAAACAGCAAAAGTTATAGAAAATATTCAAAGAGACTTAAACATTGCATTGTTTAATGAAATTTTTGTACTGTGTGAAAAACTAAAATTGAATTTTAATCAAGTCATTAAATTAGCCTCTACTAAATGGAATTTTATAAAATTTCAACCAGGCCTTGTTGGTGGACATTGTTTACCAGTAGACCCTTATTATTTATCTTTTATTGCAAAAAAAAATAGATTTAAAATGTCGGTTTTACTTGCCGGAAGAAATATGAATAACTACATGAAGACATATCTTTACGATAAAATCTTAGAAAAATTGAAAAAATTAAATATTAATCTTAATAGTAATATTTTGATTCTTGGAATTACTTATAAAAAAAATGTAGCTGATACTAGAAATTCTTTAGCATTAGATATCGCAAAAAAACTTCAAAAAAAAAATCGTAAAATTAAAGTCTTAGATCCATATGTTTCTAACAATAAAAATATACGATTTGTTAACTCAAAAACTTTAAATTATAATAAATTTAAAGCCGCTGTAGTTATAACTAAACATGATAGTCTAAAAAGAATAATTCAAAATTTTAAGTCAAAAAAAATACCTGTGATTGAGTTTTTTAATTAGTAATTATGCAAATATATTATATAGCCGAATGTAATCCTAACCATAATAGCGCTTATCTAACTCATGTAATCAAAATGTGTGATAGTTTTTCAAGAAATTTCAAAACCGAGATACTTTTGCCATTTAAAACAAATAATTTAAAATATGAAGAGATTAAAAATAAATATCTTCTGTTATCAAAATCACCTTTAAAGATTTCATCATTATTAGATAATAGTGTTTCTTTAAGTTTCTTTAAGAGGATATTATTTTCTCTAAAAGTAGCAATTTTTTTAAAAAGAAAAAAAAAAAATATCATTTTATCAAGAAGTATAATATCGAGTTTTTTGTTGTGCATTTTCAGAATTAACCATTATTTAGAAATTCATAATGAATTAAGAGGATTTAGTAAATTTGTGATGATTAATCTTGGATTTATAAACTCAAAATATATAAAAAAAAGAATATTCATTTCCAAAAAATTAGAGACTCTATTTCAAATAAGTAAAACTAATAATTTGATTTTACATGACGGTGTTGAAAAAAAAAATTTTTCCTTAAATAAAAATAAAAAAAAGAGTAGAAAAAAAAATATAGTGTACATAGGAAGTTTTTATAAAGGACGTGGCTTAGAGATTATTAAAAAATTATCTAGAATATACCCTCAGATTAATTTTAGTGTCTACGGGCTTAGAAACGAGAAAATTAGCCGTGATTTTTTAAGTAATTTTAATATCCATAAATATGTGAATTATAGTCAAGTACCTAAAATACTCTGTGAAGCTGACATTTTGTTAATGCCATATGAAAATAAAGTTTCTATAAATGCCAAAGATTTAAATACAGCTCAGTATTGTTCACCTCTAAAAATGTTTGAATACCTTGCCTCTGGAAAAATAATAATTTCACACGGCTTACCCGGTATATCTGAGATTTTAAAGAATAATACAGATTCAATTCTTTTAAATAAAATAAATCTCTATGAATTAAAAAAGGGAATTGATCTTGCACTTAAAAAAAATGCTTTGAATTTTAATTATTTTGCCAAGAAAAAGGCGGGAAGTTTTACCTGGGATATTAGAGCCGATAAGATAGTAGCCGATTATCTTAATTAATTTTTTTAAGAAGTAATAAGTAATTATAACTTTTAAAAGAAAAGATCTTTAAAATAAAAAAAAGATTTGCAATTATATTGCTTAATTTGTTGGGTAATTTAGTATTGATATTAGGGTATTTAATTAATTTTATTATTTTATAATTTTTTTTATGAATATTTTGATATTCATTTTCATAATATTCTTCGGTCATATTGAATAAGAAATATCCTCCAATATTTAAAAAGTTGTATATTTTATTAAAAAATTCAAAATTTTTTAAAGCTCCAGCGTTTCTATTACGACCAAGAACTTGAATACAGATTATTAGGTCAAAGAGATTATTTGAGGAGAATTCTAAAAAATCTTTATATATAAATTTTGCTGCTGGATATCTTTTTTTGGCAATTTCTAATATTTCTGTATCTACATCTATTCCTATATAGTTTTGACTTTTTTGGTGACCATAAAGTCTTCCATTTCCAGACCCGATATCTAGGCAATAATTAATGTCTTTTAAATTTTTCAAAATACCGTGAACTTTTTTGTACATAAAAACTTTTTTTGGTCTTGAATAAATCATTTTTTATCTACTTATAAACTTAAAAAATTTTTTAGGTTTTTTTTCGCGTTTTTAAAATCTCCTAAATAATAATTAATGATATTAAATTTTTGTCTTGGGTCAACAGTCTTACCATTAATCATTGAATTTACTTTTTTATATAAATCATTTTTATCATTTACAATTATAGATCGTGGATATCTAAAATTGTAATTTCTTATTCTTTTCACTCTAAACTTTTTGAAAAAAGGCACCACAACACTTTTATTTAAACAAAGTGCCTCATATACTGTAGTTGAATTAAACCCAATAATAATTGAGCTATCTAAAATGAAATTATGACCTATACCCCCATATTCAAAATTAATATTATTTAAATTACTTAACTTTTTCATTTTTTCTATGTCTCTTCTGTGTTGATCTACACCAGTTTTACCTTTTATATTGAAATTAATATTAGGATTGTTTTTAGCTAATAAAAAAAATATTTTTAAAGTATCTTGATATATTGTTTTTACCATGTTTTCTATAATGGGTTTTTCTTTATTCTTAAGTGGGGATTTTTTTAAAGCATCTGTTATTGGCTCAAAATCTATCATAAAAAATGTAACTGTGAATTTGCCTTTTCTTTTATTTCTATCCATATCTGGAATTCTAGGAAAGCCCACAACTTTTATTTTATTTGATTTAAACAATTTATATTTTAGTAAATATTTCTTTGTTAAATTGTTGTAAGTAGAAATTTTTTTTATAAAATTTAAATTACCGTATAGTTTTTTAATGTTAGAATAATTGTCATGAAATTGTTTGTCAGTTTTAGTACATTCTTTTAAACAAATAAAAAAGTTTATCTTATTTTCATGACATATGTATTGCAGCATAAACAATTCTTTATAATTGAAATTAAAAGTAACAAATTCAATATCGCCAAAATATGTTTTTACATAATTTAAGAAATCTTGAGTAAATCTTTTATAATTTTTAATTTTTAAAATTTTTTTAATTTTGACTTCTTTAGAAATATTAACATCTTGATTTGTAAAATAATTGTGTGCCATTCTAAAAAATATCCTGTGTGAGAAAATTACTTTTTTCTTAGGCTTTTTTCCTTTGACCGATGCAATTATATCATCATCTCCGCCACTTTTGGAAAGAACAAATAATTTTTTTTTATGTCTTGAGTTTTGAATTTCTTTTCTTTGATAAATTTGAAGTATAAAGATTAAAAAAAAAATAAATGGGCTATTTATTTTAAGAGAGATTATTGTAATTTTTTTCAGTGCACTAAAATAAAAAAAATATAGAATTTTTTTTATGTTCATAATTCTATAATTTGTTTATTATTCTTAACTCAAAATCCACCATTTCTTTTATAATATCATCTATACTTAGATTAGTTTTCCATCCAAGCTCTTTTTTAGCTTTATAGCTATTTCCTCTAAGATAATCCACTTCCAATGGTCTGAAGTATTTTTTATCAATACTGATAATAATTTTGTTATTTTCATCAACAGCCGTTTCATGTAATCCCTTTCCTTTCCATTTTAATTTCATTTTAAGAATCTTTGCTGTTTTGTTCACAAATTCTTTTATTGTGTAGTCTCTTCCAGTAGAGATAACATAATCGTCAGCTTTTTTCTTTTGAACTATTTTATAAATTGCTTCCACATAGTCTTTGGCATGTCCCCAGTCTCTTTTTGCATAAAGATTTCCTAATACTAGATTTTTTTGCATTCCATATTTTATTTTTGTAAGAGAAGATATAATTTTTTTTGTTACGAAATTTTCACCTCTTATTGGGCTTTCGTGATTAAATAATATGCCATTCGATGCAAACATATTGTATGCATCTCTATAGTTTTTTGTTATCTGATGTGCAAAAACTTTTGCAGCTCCATATGGACTTTGGGGATTAAAATTTGTTTTTTCATTTTGTTTTTTTTCTCTTACTTTACCAAACATTTCTGATGTACCAGCTTGATAAAATTTAATCTTATTATTACTATTTTTAATTGCTTCTAATATGGCCAAAACTCCTATTGCGTTTACATTTGCTGTATATAAAGGAGTATAAAAAGAAACACCCACATGTGATTGAGCTGCCAAGTTATAAATTTCTTTTGGTTTAACTTTTTTAATTAAACTTTGAATAGATGAAAAGTCGGTAATATCTCCATAATGTAATTTAAAATTTCTTTGATTTAAAAATATATCTATTCTTTTAGTTGGAACTGAGGACGAGCGTCTTTTAACTCCATGAACAATATAGTTTTTTTTCAGTAAAAGCTTAGTTAAGTAGTAACCATCTTGGCCAGTTACTCCAAAAATTAAAGCTATTTTTTTTTTCATATGGATATTTATAATAAACTTTTTAAAAATTAAATATAAATAAATTGATAAAAATTGGAATTACAGGTGGGACAGGTCTTTTAGGACTCTTATTTAAAAAAAAACTGAGAGAAAAATCTATAAAGTTTTCTGAATTTAAAGATGATATTTCAAAAAGAAAAAAAGTTGCAAAATGGATTAGCCTTAATAAGAATTTGGAATATATATTTCATTTTGCAGCAATATCTTCTACTAAAAAATCAGCATTGAATAAAAAAAAAGCAAAAAATGTTAACGTTTTTGGGACTGAAAATTTAATTAAAGAAATCAATAAAAATAAAAAAAAAATATGGTTGTTTTTCCCAAGTACATCACATGTTTATGATTTTTCCAACAAATCTATAAAAGAAAATTTTAAAAAAAAACCAATTAGTTTTTATGGAAAAACTAAGTTACTTGCAGAAAAAAAAATTATACATAATAAGAGATCTAATTTTTCTTATTTTATAGGTAGAATTTTTAGTATTTATCATAAGAGTCAAAAAAAGCCTTTCCTTTATCCATCAATAAAAGAAAAAATTAAATTTAGTAAAAAAAATGAAATTTTTGTAGAAAATGCTTACACAGTAAGAGATTTCTTAGATGCTGAAAGAGTAATTAATATTATTTATAAAGTGTATAAAAAAAAAATAACAGGAGTTTTTAATATAGGCTCAGGAAAAGGCATGAGTGTAAAAAAGTTTATTAAGAAAGAAATTAATTCTAGTATTAAGATTATTTCAAATAACAGAATTAATTCTTTAGTGTCGAATAATAATAAGCTAAAAAGAAAAATTAATGCAAACAAAATTTAAATATAAATTAGCTGAAGACACTATTGAAAAATCAGAAATACGCAAATTAAGTAAATGGATTTTAAAAAATGATAGATTTACGTTAGGTAATAAAACAAAGGATTTTCAAAAAAAATTTTCAAATTTTCTTAAAATCAAAAATTCTATTTTTGTTAATAGTGGATCATCTGCTAATTTACTCATCGCTCAATCTTTACTTGAGTCAAAGTATTTAAAAAATAAAGTAGTTATTGCCCCAGCTCTCTCGTGGTCTACAACAGTTAGCCCCTTTATACAACTAGGGTATGATGTAAAACTTTGTGATTGTAGCCTCGAAAATTTGGGTTTGGATATTAATCATCTGGAATATTTATGTAAAAAATTTAAGCCTTCATTAATTATTTTAGTCCATGTTCTTGGACACTCAAATGATATGGATAAAATTTTAAAAATTTGTAAAAAATACAATGTATACCTTATTGAGGATACATGCGAGTCTTTAGCATCAAAATACAATTCAAAACATCTAGGGACTTTTGGATTGGCCTCTTCATTTTCATTTTATTATGGTCACCACATTTCGACAATTGAAGGGGGTATGGCTTGTACAAATGATAAAAATTTTGCAAAAATTATGGCAAGTGTTAGGTCTCATGGTTGGTTAAGGGATTTTCAAGTGTCTGAAAAAAAGAAAATTTTAAAAAAAAATAAAATTTCAGAATTTCAATCAAAATTTAGTTTTTTTTATTCAGGTTTTAATATTAGATCTACTGAAATAAATTCTTTTCTTGGATTATCTCAAATTAAAAAAATTAAAAAGATTTGTAAAATACGTAATAGAAATTTTAACGTGTATAAAAAAGAACTAAATGAATATTTTTCTGTAAAATGTAAAACAAAACCTCTTTCAAATTTTGGTTATGCTACTTTGGTAAAAAATAGAGATAAAGTTTATAGATATTTTACAAAAAAAAAGATTGAATGTAGACCAGTAATTTCAGGCAATATCGCAAAACAAATATTTTGGAAAAAATTTTTTAAAAAAAAAATAGAATTACCCAATTCAGATTTAGTTCATAAGTTTGGTATTTATCTTCCAAATCATGCTAATCAAACTGTCAGAGAAACGAAATTAATTTCTAAAGAATTCAAAAAAATTGCAAAAATAAAATTAGTATAATTTATATGTCTAAATGTATTATTATTCCTGCATTTAATGAGTATGAAAATATCAATATCTTATTAAAAGAAATTTATAAGAATGATTTCAAAGATCTAATAATAATAATTATTGATGATTCTGATGAAAGTTTTGAAAAATATATTCAAAAACAGGAAGACAGTATAATTTATTTATTCAGAGGTAAAAAATTAGGAAGAGGATCAGCAGTTTTGTATGGCATTAAGTATGCCTTAAATACTTTTAAAAATATTGATCTATTCATAGAAATGGATGCAGACATGTCTCATAACCCAAATGAGTTAAAAAGAAATCTTGTTTGTTTTAATGAAAAAAATTTAGATTTATTGATATCAAGTAGATACAAAAAAGAAAGTAAAATAATTAATTGGCCATTCAAAAGAAAAATATTATCATTTTTATCTAATAGACTTTCAAAATTAGTTTTAAATATTCCTATTACAGATTATACAAATGGTTACAGGATGTATTCAAACCAAGCTGCTAAATTTGTTGTGAAAAATTGTGGCAAGATAGGTGATGGTTATATTGTGCTTTCCGAGATACTTATACAATTGTATTATAATAAATATAAAATTGATGAAATAGAAACTATTTTTGCGAATAGGGTAAGAGGAACTAGCAATGTTACAATCTCAGAAATTTTTTTATCTTTAATCGGACTTTTTAAAATTTGGAGAATTAAATTAAAATTAAATCGTTTTTAATCTTTTAATCAAGTGTTCACCCAATCTTAAAGAAAGTTGAACAATACTTAATGTTGGATTAGCGTGTCCACCAGTTGGAAAAACTGAACTTCCACAAATATAAAGATTTTCAATATTATGGAGTTTTAAATTTTTATCAACAACAGAACTTTTTTTACTTTTTCCCATTATTGTACCACCAATGTGGTGATAACCTGCTTCAGATACAAAACTAGATAGATTTTCAATTGTTTTGTAAGCTCCAAGTCTACCTAAATCTTTATCAATAAAATAGTTACCAATTTGGTTAACCATTTCATTTGCTGTCTGAAGTGATAGATCTGACAATTGATAATTTAATTTTGTTAAGGGAATACCACTAAAATCTTTTGAGGAAGATAAAGTAATTCTATTTTCTAATTGTGGATTTTGCTCCCAAGACGAACTTAATGTGATACCACAAAGTAAATCTTTATTAAATAAATCTAGGATATGATTTGACAGAGATGGAGCTACGCAAAGTAGATCTTTGATATTATTTTTAAAATTATCGTTATTCCTGTCATGAAGTGTTAAAAAAACAGCAGAATTAAGTATATTTTTTTGACTAATTAGATTTTGTGTTGGCGATATAGAAACTGTAAAGTTTCCCCAATTTCTAAAATTTTTAAAACTTTCAAAATTATTTTCAAAATTTTTTCTTATTGCTTTAAAGTTTCCAACACCAGATCCTATCTTTTTAAACGGATGTTCCATCCAATAATTTCCAATTGGAAGATCTTTTGAAATTTCTTTATTATTTTCTCTAAACCATAAAAGTAATCTTGAGTTTTCAATCCCTCCACAAGCTAAAACTAGAAAATTTGTTTTAATTGAAATATCTTTTGTTGATTTTAGAAATAATTCTGTGACTTTATTCCCCGACATTTTTATATTAAAAAAAATACAGTTCAAAGCTAGGTTTATAAATTTTGATCTTTTTATATGTTCATAGTACTTTTCGTAAAATCTCACTTTGGACTCTTGAAATTCAATAATTTTTAAGTTGTTGTTGATATTTTTTTCTCTAAAACTTTTTGGTATATTTAATATTTCACAACTTGAATCTAAAAATGGGTCAATTTCTGACTTTTTGATTGGCCAATTTTGAAAATCGTAATTATCTAAGGTTCTACAAGTACCACCCCAATGACCTGATGTACCTCCAAATTGACTTAATCTTAAAACTGACAGATCTTCTGGAAAATTACCATAAACCTCACCTTTATATCTACTTTGAGCTTTTTCAGAATAAAATTCGTCACCTGCCTCAATTATCAAACACTCAATTTTTTTTTTTTCAAGTTCTAGTGCTATGGATATACCAGCAGGCCCACTTCCACATATGACTATTTGAAATTTTTTTTTTAAAATTTCGTCATCTTTTAAAATCATAAGTCATTTTTACTTAGAATCCATTTTATTTTTCGTATATTTTTTGGATAATAGTTAAGAAAATTTTCTTTAAGTAAAAAAAATTTTGTTGTTAAGAAAAAAGTTATGTTTAATATAAAAATTTTATTGAATTTTCTCCTGTCAAAATTTATTAATTTATTATGCATATAGATTAGGCTTTATTTACAATTTTATTCATTTAAAGTACATATTTAAAAGTAAATTATGGCAAAAAAATTAAAAAAAATTAAATCAAATAGAATTAAATATGCATACTTTGTATTAATATTTATATTTTTGATATTATTCACAATAAATTTCGTTTTTTCATTTTTTCAAAATAAAATTTTAAGTATTTTACAATCCCAAAAGTTTGAAAATTTTGTAATTTTAAAAGTTGAGAGTTATTTAGAAAAATTGAGCGATGGTGAGCTTACTGAAGAACAAGTAGAGTATTATTCAAATCTTTTAGAAAGAATTAACCAAAAATTTAAACCTGTGATTGATAAATTAGAAAAATAAAATTTATGGAAAAATGATTTTAAAAAATAATTTTTTTTTACTTAATTTACTCTTTTTTTTTTTAAGTTTTTTAGGGTCTGTATATCAGTCGCAATTTATCTATGATCCTTTTCACTGGGGATTGTCTCAAAGTTCTATAGATCTTTTTTCAAATTTAGAACCCTATAAAGAAATATTTATTCATTATGGTTTTTTCTACACAATTTCTAATTCATTTGTTTTAAAGTTATTCAGTAATGATTTAATTTATACAATGTATCTATCTTCTTTATTTTTTGCACTTGGAAATTTTTTTTTGTGTCACATAGGATATAATAAATTAAAAATTAAAACCGTATATTTCTTACCAATTCTTTTATTTTTAGTTCACCCCTTTGCTAACCATCCTTGGTATAACTATCAATTTTATTTTTTAATTGTATTAAGTATTTTTTTTTTAATTGAAAATAAAATATTTAGTTTATTTTTAACAGGAATATTGCTTTCAATCTCATGCTTGGTTTATGAAAATTTTATTTACCTAGGAATTTTACTTGTTATTACAATTTTTTTTTTTCAAAAAAATTCAAAAAAAAAATATCTATTGTTATTAGGTTTTTTATTACCACAGGCAATATTTCATTTATATCTTTTAAATAATAATTTACATTCTTATTGGATTAAGACTTTTTGGTTAAATGAAATTTTTTTAATTATTTACGATCTCACCTTTTTTGAGCTAATTCATAAGTATTTAGAGAATTTTCTAACAAAAAGTATTTTTAACTTTTTTTCTGAACCATATTATTTTTTATTCTTGATAATCTTAGTCGTTAATTCTTATTTTTTTATTAAGTTCATTTTTTTCGAAAAAAAAAATTTTAGAGACAATAATATTAATGCATATTTATTCATCTTATCTTTGATATGTTTATTTTCATATGCCTCAACTTTGCACAAATTAAATATTTTTAGATTTTCAACAGGACCTATAATAGGTGTTATAGTTATGTTTTATTTTGTTGAAAGACATTATTCAAAATATAAAAATTATCTGTGGACATTAATCTTAGTTATTTTGGCCGCAAGTTCTTTTGTGCCAATCAAACAAGAGAATAACAGATTTTTTCCTTTATTTGAGGATATTAGTAGTAACTATAGTTCAAAAAATTTAGTTTTTTTTAAAAGTCAAAAATGGAGGAAAGAAACTTGGGATGTGATAAATGAAATTGATAGGAGTAGTTACTTAATTTCTTTAAATTGTCCAAAAGTGACAAATTTTATAAATTATACAGAGGACGCCTTCATTTACATGATTGCAAACCAGTACATTAATTCAGATCAATATTTATTATGGTATGAAAATAAAAAATTTTATCATTTATTATCTAAACACTTTAACAAAAATGTGAATTTATTATTAGATGATTTAAATAAATTTGAAAATGGTATTATTTTTTTTAATTTAAAAGATATAAATTTTTTGAGAAAAAAAATAAATTTTGAAAATTTTAGCTACATTGAATTTCCTTTTTCATATCAGCAGAAAAGAAAAGGGTTAATAATTCCAAAAAATTGTTTTAAAAAAATTAATTAATGAAGACACAGTACAACAGAGCTGGATATATTGACTCTCTAAGAGCGATTGCAATTATACTTGTAGTTTTATTTCATTATACATATCATTATGAAAGTGAATACCTTTTAAGAAGCGATCAATGGAAATTTGAATTAGCCAGATATGGATGGAGTGGTGTAGATATATTTTTTATTGTTAGTGGTTATTGCATTGGAATGACAATAATAAAAACCCAAAATTTTATTGAATTTGTTGTTAGAAGAGTTGCCAGACTTTACCCTGGCTATCTGATTTGTGGTTTGTTGACGTTAATTTTTTATTCATACTTTGACCTACCTGGTAGAGAGGTTGACTGGTTTACAGGTTTTATGAATTTAATATTCGCAAATTTTATACCAGGGATGAATTTTAAATATATTGATGGAATATACTGGGCTTTAATGGTTGAAATAAAATTTTATTTTTTTTTTGGTTTAATATTTTTTTTTCTCAACAGTTTAAAAAAAAGTATAAATGTTTGGTTTATCTTCTGTGTGCTAGGAAATATTATTTCTATGTTTGATAAAGAATCATTCATATTTATTACATCAATTTTTCCACACGCAAATTTATTTTTAATTGGCTTACTCATATTTCACTTTGATAAAGTCTCCTTGGTAAATAAATTAGTAATATTTTTATTTGTAATTATTTCACTTTTAACTAATGAAAGATATATAGGTTTTGAACTTTATTTTGTTTTTTTAATCTCATTTGTCTCGTTATTTTTGTTAAAAAAGATTGATTTAAATATAAAAATTTTATCATCATTAGGTTTGATATCATATACCTGGTATCTAACTCATAATGCTATTGGAATTATTATAATCAGAGAATTAAATAATTTAGAACTTCAAGATATTTCGATTATTTCAGCTACAATAATAACACTTTTTTTATCGATAATTATTCATAGGTTTTTTGAAATAAGGTCTAAAAAAGAAATTATTGGTTTTTATAAAAAATTTCAAAGATGATACAAAATAAATTTATCAGATAGTTTTTTAGCATTATTGAAGTTAATTTTGTTTTTTTTTGTAATTTCAATTACACCAAATCTACCTACTAACTTAATCTTGATTAATTTTTTGAGCATATGATATTCTTTTCTAAATTTAAAATCATCAATGATGATTATAGTTTTATTGTGACCAATATTTTTTATACAAAAAATTATAACTTGTATTGCTACATAAACTCTAAATCTTCCATCAATTAAAATTAAATCAGGAAAAAATTTTAGATTTTTATAAATAAAATTTATTTGATTTGCATATTTACTTATTCTTCCTTTAATCAAAAATAGAGGAAGCAATGGTATTGAATAATATTTTGTTGGTCCAATATTTGAATAAATAATTTGATTGACTCCCTTATTTTTTAAAAAGGAGTAAAAACTTTTATCTGTCTCTATTGAAATAAATTTTTTATTTAATTTTTTTGCAAAAAGTGTACTGCTACCTCCTCCATATTCAAAATAAAATTTTGATTTTTTTAATAATTTTTTGAAATAATTATCACAAATTTTTGAACCAAAATTTATTGAACTTGAAACTTCATAAGTTGGGCTGATTATTGATAAATATCGTAAAAGATAAATCAAAAGATTTGTTATTTTATTAATCATTTAATATGAATAAATAATTTATATGTAAAAATATTAATTATGAAACAAAAAATAAATATTCTGATAAATAATGAGGCATTGAGATTAGGTTTATATTATGGTTTTTGGAATTGGTTCTTTATATATAAAAAAGAATTATTAGATTGTGGTATTCAGGTAAATTTTTTTTCAAAGCTTTCAAATCAATTTTTTGATGCTGATCATTTGTTTTTAAATTCTAGATCTATTCCAAGAGTTAAAGATCGTATTAATTTAGAATATCTAGAAAAAATCTATTTACGAAATAAAAATTTGTATTGGTTTGATATGAGGGATAGTGCTGGTACAACCCAGTTCGAAGTTTTACATTTAGTAAAAAAATATATTAAAAAACATTTCTATAAAGATAAAAAAGTTTATTTAGATAAACTTAAGGGTGGTAGGTATTATACTAATTACTATATAGAAAGGTATAATATTGAAGATCATAAAAAATATGATCAAGAGGTATTACAAATCAAATATTTACCTAAATTGATTCTTGGATGGAATTTAGGGGTAGGCTTTTTCTTTGATTATATAAGTTTTTCTAAAATGGATTACTATCTTGAATTATTTAAATTTAAATTCTTAGATAGTAAAAATTATAGCATGAAGTTACCACAGTATCAGAATTGGTCTTTTGATAATAAAAAAAGTGATTTCGTCTCACTTATGAATACTAATTTTAAAAGAGAGTCTGTTGGTTTTCAAAGAATGAGACTTAAAGAAATTTTAAGAAATACTAATTATCAAAATAAAATTATTGAGGGAAGATTTTCTAAAAGAAATTATTATAAAGCTCTAAGAAATTCAAAAGTTTCAATTGGAGCATATGGATGGGGTGAGGTTTGTTATCGAGAATTTGAGGCAATAAATTGTGGCGCTGCAATTTTATTTCCTGACATGTCAAGAATAGAGACATGGCCAAATATTTATATTAATGATGAAACTTATATAGCTTATGATTTTGATTTTAAAAATATTAATGATAAAATTCAAAATTTAGTCTCAAATGTTAGCTTACGTAAAAGACTGGTAGATAATTCTCAAAAAATTCTTAGAGACATGCATCAAGAAATTGGCAAGAACTATTTTTTAAATAAAGTGATAGAAATTATCAGTTAATTATTTTCTTGTAAGAATAAAACAAGCTAAAATTTGTCCAAAATAAAGTTGCATTAAAACTTGTAAAAAAACTACCACTTGGAATAATAGGAATGAAATTTATAAATAAAGTAATAAATAAACAATTAAGCAACAAATTCTTTTCTTTGAATAATTTATTTAAATTATTTTTCAAAAATAGAAATAGAAAAATGATTAAAAATATGAAGCCAAACAGACCATGTTCAGATAATATTTCTAAGTAAATTTGATGTGGATGAGTATTGCACCTTAATTGTTTTTCATCTATTTCATTCTCTAATGCAAAATTTTTTCTGAAACCATCATCACAAATCAATCTAAAATTTTTATTTCCAATCCCAAATACTTTAAATTTTTCAAAAACTTTTATACTTGTAGAATATATTTCTCCATACTCGGTGTTATCTATAAATTTTATGACATTAAAATTGTTTGAGGATAAATCTTGAAAAATTTTATTTATATATCTTTCCTTGTATGGGGGATAATTATTTAAAACTATAAAAACTATCAAAACAAGTCCACCAATCCATGGAATTAACCTTTTTACATCTTTTTTGTTTAAGAAAAGGAATAAATAAATAAGCACCACTAAAGATTTTATTAAATTTGATCTATCCCCTGATATAAATATTGATAGCAAAAAAAATATCAAAAGTGTTAATCCAATATTTTTATATTTAGTGTTTGAAATTATGAAGCAGGATGAGATAAAACTAATAGCTAATATTAATGATCCTGCTTTTAATTCCTCTCCCATAAATCCAGATGTTCTGTGATATCTATGAGGAGACTCTATCCCTATTATATTTGTTCCAAAAAGAAATTGAATAAATAAATCTAAACTAAAGACAAAAATAATCATCAACCAAGATTTAAAAATTAAACCAAACCTGTATTTTTTTTTGGGTAAAAAATTTATTATACCTAGAACAAAAATTATATATTTTGGAAAAAATAAGTTTCTCAAAATTGAATTACTAATATTAAAAGAGAAAATTAAATTTATCAACAAACATAAATAAAGACATAAAAAAAAATATATTAATTTGTTATTAAAAATATTTTCCTTTTTAAAAAAAAATTCTAAGATAAAAACTATACATAGTATTATTACGCCGATTTCACTTACAGCAGTCCCCATAATTAAAAAAATAGGGAAAAAACATAATATACCTATTTTTAATTTATCTACTAAAGACTCTTGCTTGAATATTTTTAATTCTAAATTTATAAAATTCATCTTTAGATTTTACGAAAAAGTTTATCAAAAGCTATTTTATTTTTCGATATACTAAATTTTTTTACATGATTTTTAGCGCGAATAGTTTTTAGTTTTAATTTTGATTTATCGATTAAAAAATTTTTTATTTTATTTTTTAATTGATAATAATCTCCAACGTTAAAAAAATCTCCATATTTACCTTGTGAAATTATTTCCATTGGACCTGATTGGCAATTAGAAGTTATTACAGGACAGTTATATTTTAATGCTTCAACAATTACATTGCCAAATCCCTCATATTTCGAACTTAGAACAAATAAGTCAGCAATATTATAAAAATTTTTAGGATTATTAATTTTTGTTAAAAAACTTACATCTTTACTTAATTTATTAATTTTTACATAAGTTTTCAATTCATTAAATTTTGAACCCCTCCCTATCAATACTAAGTGAATGTTATGAAATTCTCTTTTGAGCAAATTAAATGCTTTTAGAATAGTTATTTGGTCCTTTTGATCCTCAAAAAAACCAATATTCAAAATTATATTTTTTTTTAATATTCTTTTGTTCAATTTTACTTTATCTGAATTTTTCTTGTATAATTGTTCATCCATTGCAGGATTATAAATAAGTTCAACTTTTTTATTAATAAATTTTGATAAATCTTCTGTAAGTTTTTTGCTAATACCAACTACAATGTCTGCTTTTTTGTAAGTTACTCTGATAAGCATTAAGATTATTCTTTTTTTAAAAAAATCAATAAAATTTCTATAATTATAAAGTTCATCTAAATGGTTTCTCTCAATTAATATTATTTTAAGTTTTTTAATTTTTTTTAAAGATAAGATTGTTAAAATGTTTGCAAAGTTTTGATTTGATATAAAAATATTTTTCTCATGTTTTGAATTTCGCAATAATTCTAAAATTATATTTTGTAATTCAAATAACGAAAAAATTGTTCTGCTAGCAGAAAGTTGAATATACTTTATCTTTTTGTTTAAATATTTTTGGTAATTACATTTTATTAGGCTGATCAATATAAAATTAGCATCTTTATTTGAATTTATTAATCTAATAATTGATCTATCCGCACCACCAAAAGATGGGTATGGGTGAAAAATGAATATGTTTAATTTTTTTTTCACAAAATTTATTAAACTTTATTTATGATTTTTATAAGAGTTTTATAATGTCTAAATAATGAATATTTTAAAATATTTTTTTTAGCATTAACTATGTATTTTTTTTTAGCTTCGTTATTTATTTCTAAGAATTTTTCAAAGCTTTCCTCTATACTTCCTTTTACCTGATCATATAATATACCTCCTTTACCACCATTTAAAATTTCTGATGGTCCATTTTTACAGTTAGAGGATATGACAAATCTGTTACAATAAATAGCTTGAATAATTGATGCTCCAGGATCCTCGTATTTAGAGCAAGAAATAAAAACAGAGGCATGATTTAAATATCTATATACGTTTTTTTCAAATCCTAATAAAAAAACTTTATTTTCTAATTTCAATGATTTGATTTGATTGGTTAATTTGTATCTTTCTTCTCCATCTCCAAGAATTATCAGTAAGTACTCTGGATTTTTTTTACTTATAATTTCAAAACTTTTTATTAATTCTAAAAAATTTTTTTGATTCGTAAGTCTACCAATTGCAAGAATATA